>CAITIX010000317.1 GCA_903892565.1 uncultured Acidobacteriia bacterium | reverse complement strand
ACGCTCTTCCGATCTCTCTCAGGCTTGCGGCCATGCTTTCCGTTTGCGATTGTAACTCGCTCATCGTGAGCTGTACGGAATTCAGGCTGCGAGGAATCTGCGCGTACACGTACCTGCCGACGAAGCCGCTGAGCGCTACGGCGATCATGATCCAGTAGGCGACTCCCGCCAATCCTTGAAACTTGAACGCTGCATGAAACGTGATGAGGATCGGCGCTGCGATGCCGACCACCACGTGAATATCCAGCCAATGCGGAGTCGTACCCAGCGCCGCCATCCACTTCAGGCGTTTGCGCAAGGGATAGGTAAACAGCACCATATACAGAGCGACGCCCAGCATCCCTAGTTTCAGTCCGATGGCACCGCTGGGGCGCAGCTGGTCGTGCAAAGGCGATATGGGGCGATCCTCCAAGCCCAGACGATAGTACAAATAGCCGTGAATCGCCAGATAGAGAATGAGGATCATCGCGACGAGCGCCAGAAACGTTACCCGCCGTCGATGCCACGCGCCGGCGCGCCGCATTTCCGTCGCGCCTGGAGAGGCCGTCAGTGTTGCCATGTTATTGTTTGACGTCTCCTATTTTAGAGTCCGCGTCCACCGAGAATCGGCGATAGTTGGCAAAGTGATGCACGTTTCGCCAATGCTGGTGCGCGGTGCGCACTTCGATCTCAGCGCTTTCCGGAAGCCACCAGTTGCTGGAACTGCCACGGAACGGCGTCGGCGCGTAGCGCACTTGGCTGGTGAGCGATTGCAGTCCGACGTCCGGCGCTGGATCTTTCCACTGCGCGTCGATGCTGACCACAACAGCTTGTTCGGGATCGACACGCGCGATTCCTTGCCACTGGATGGGATAGTCGCGGCCCTTTACCGCCAAAATACCGGGCGTCGGCGCACCGTTTTTCGGCAGGAAGCGAATGCGAACAACTTTGCGCCCGCTCACGGTCTCCTCGCCGTCGTCCGAAAACGAATAACTGGATTGAAACTCCGGATGGAAGATCATAAGCAACGTGGCGAAGCCTTGGGTTGCGAGCAATGCACCTTGTGGAGCTCGTTTTGCGGGAGCGCCAAGCGGCAGCCGTGATTCATCCACCAGCATGCCCACGTTGTCCCAGCGCAGATTGATCAGGTAGTCGAACTCGCCGCGGCTGCTCAGGACGACTTTCCCTTTTGCGTCGAGTTTTTCTTGCACCAGATTCTCCGTGCACGCGACCGAAGACAATTCTTCCCAGAATTGTTTTACACGTTGCCCGGCGCGCTCCAGCAACTCAGCAGTGCCGGACGCGTTGTCCGCCGCCCGCGCCGCGGGCGCCACCGTGCAAAGCGCCGCGCTAAAAGCGATAGCCGAGACTAAAGAACGTTTGATCATAATTTTGCTGCTGTCCGCGAAACACGTTTAAGCCGCCACCCAGAACATAGTGACGGCCCATGAACCAATCCACATGCGAGGTAGCGAAGAAGCCGCTCACCCCGCTCGTCAGGGTCGAGTGAAACTGCTGCTCCCCGACGACTAGTTCGAAATGCAATCGCTCACCCACGTCACGCGACGCCGAAACGGATTCGTAGGAACCATTGCCGTACGCTCCATGGAACACCGAATAACGTGCATCGCCGCGAATTCCCGACTGTAGAATATTGCGCATGGAAACGCCGTAAAGCTGATTGAGCGTCCGGGAAGGGTCGTTACTCAGATTGCTGCGCCCCTCGTTCGTGTAGGCGGTTAGATTGTGCGGAAGCTCAATGCGAATGCCCACGCTGACGCCCTGAAAAAGGAGATTGTCGAGCAGGCCAGTTCCTGCGAGCACCAAATCGAAGGTGGGAATGGTTCGGAAGTAGTTGTGATTGAAATCGATGGAGAGCCATTTTCGCGGCTGCACGCGTGCCGTCAAAAAGCTTCTGCTCAGAACAGCACCGCTTTCCGTGTTCCCCAGGCGGCCGGGAACAAGTTCATCGGCCTGCAGGTTGTGATAAACGGTGAATTTCTGCCGCCAGGAAAACATGTTCTCGGTGAAGGCGTATTGTCGCTCGGCTTTCCAGCCGACGCGCGTCACGGCGAGGCCTTCGGTGGATGTGAATTTCACGTTCTCGAAATGGCCGATTTCATAATTGGCGAAAACACCGGCAATTTCCCGATTCGGCTTGTAGTCCCAGGCTGTGGGATCGGGGGTCGAGCCGGCGAAGACGCCCACGCGGAAGCCCTGCGCTAGCCGGCGTGCGAAATATCCACCGTCGATCGTCCCCAGGCTGCTGGCCCAGGGCAGATACAAGCGTCCGACGCCGATCGAATTCGGCGACGTCGGACTGTTATAGTACAAACCCAACGTGTACGTGCGATTTAGCACGTCGTTCAACGTAACGATTTGTGGCGCTCCGTTGTTTGTCGTAAAGCGTCCCCGCCAAAAGCCCGTGAAGTTCCAGAATGTTCCCGCGATCCGCGTAGCGTCCATGTGGATCGACACGCCATTTTGCAGCGTGTCGAGTCCGCTGATGTGATCGTAAATATTGTTGAACTCGTAACTGATGCGCCCCTTGAAATTGTTGACCGCGGGAGAAGGCGGCCGCGGCACGGAATCGTGTTGTTCCTGTTCCAGGGGATCTCCTTCGGTGAAGGTCACGACTTGCGCGTATCGCCGTGCGGTCTTCGATTGCTGAATGGCTTGCAGCGCTTCCACGTCCTCCTGAGAGATTTGGGCGATGTCGCCGACGGCAAACGCTTGCGCAGAAGATTCGACGGTTGCCACGGCGGAATGCGCGGTCAATGCCGTTACCACCACTTGGCCGATGGGTTCCGCGCTGAGCGTGGCCTCGCCCGGCTTGCCGCGCTTAACTGTGAGCCGAAAACCTTCCTGCAAGCCTTCCTCGCGCCCCCCGCTGAGATAGATGGCCCCGACGGCGATGTAGCGGACCTCAAACGTAGTGCGCAACTCCGTGACCTGCTGCGCCATGGCTGTCATGGCGGTCGCGGCCCACAAGGATAAAACGAGTTTCGTCATCTGCGATGGCACGCGTAACAATTCGTGCTGTTGTATACATAGCCGCGGATGCCGGTATGCCGAGGGTTGGTTGCGGCGGCCGTGTGGCAGTTGGTGCACTGGAAGACGGAATAGTCGTTCGCATTCGTATGGCACGTGGCGCAAACGCTGTTCGCTCCTCCGTGCGTTAGCGAGAAATAGGTGTGATTGAATACCGCGCCCGTCCACGCGGTGGTGCTATGGCAGGTTTCGCAGGTGCGAGGGAATCCCGCGGAAGCGTGATTGGGATTCGTCGTTCCGTTATAATCCGCCGCGTGGCAGTTATTGCATACGGTCGACGTGAGGCTGTAGTTGTTATTGAGGTGGCATTGAGCGCAGGCGACGGTCGCGTGGGCGCCGGTCAGCGCAAAGCCGGTGGTCGTGTGATTGAACGTCGCGCTGGTCCAATTTGTCGTGGAATGGCACAGGGAGCAATCCTGCGGGAAAGCAGACGCCGCATGAGGGGGATTGGTCGCGCTGTTCCAATCCGCAGTGTGGCAGGGATAGCAGGCGCCGGAGGTCAAAGCATAGTTGTTGTTCGTGTGACATTGCGCGCAGGTGATCGCGACGTGCGCGCCCGTCAATGCGAACCCCGTGCTTGCGTGATTAAACGATGAGCCGGTCCAACCTGTTGTGGAATGGCACAGCGAACAATCCTGCGGGAATCCCGCCGGCGCATGCGGCGGATTGTTTGTGCCGCTCCAATCCGAAACGTGGCAAGGATAGCACGCGCCGGACGTGAGAGCGTAGTTATTATTCACGTGGCATTGCACACACTGCGTCGTCACATGAGCACCGGTCAATGCGAAGCCCGTGTTCGCGTGATTGAACGTCGCACTGGTCCAATTCACCGTGCTGTGGCATTGCGCGCAATCGAGCGGGAATCCGGAGGCCGCGTGCGGTGGGTTCGCTGCGCTCGCGT
>CAITIX010000316.1 GCA_903892565.1 uncultured Acidobacteriia bacterium | reverse complement strand
TGCATCGGCTGACGACCCGCATCACTTAGATCGAGAATGGCGAGCCTTCGGTGCCCTAGCGCCAATCCACCCTGGGCCCAAACGGAATTTGCATCCGGACCGCGATGCTTCTGCGTATCCAGCATCCGGGACACGTGCCGCCACGATGCGGCTCCGCCCGCGATCTTCCTCGGCATCCAAACTCCAGCAATGGCACACATATGGCGAATCTGATAATTAGAGGGGGCTGACTCTTTGACGGGGAGTGGTCGATACGGTCGTCATGCGCGAGGCTTTGTCGCGGAGCCACTCTTCGCCCGCTTCGGCCAACCACAGGGATCGCTGCGTACTCTTCGTGAACATCGCGCGCCACGCCGCGCAAGCCGCATCCGCATGTCCGGTGCGCAAGCGCGCGCGTACCGTCAACAGCAGATGAAGACGCGCGTTCATGCGCCACGCCTGTCGCCAAAACGCACGACGGATTCCCGCGGCGCCGTACGCGCTTTGGATTTCCTTATCCATAATTTGCGCGATTTCATCCTGCATCCGGGCACTGCCTAGGCGATTACTCCAGTTGCCTGGATGCCGGCGATTGTTCACGCCATAGCGCGGGAGGAGAGCAACGGGATATTTGCGGGCCGCGCGAACGAACCAATCCGTGTCTGCCAACGCGTAGGCCGCATCGAACCTGCCGACATCTTCCCAGACGCGACGACGCATGACGATCGTGGAGGGATGGAACGGCCAATCGTAATAGCGCATCAGATAGCGGAACAAATTGCCTTGGTGAATCACGAGTGGTTTATCCGAACGCAGCGCGCGAAACTCAATGCCTTGCGAATCTGGTGAGTCAATCCAATCCACGAACGCAGCATGCACGAAGCCTATTTCCGGGTGCGCCTCCAGATACTCCACCGATGCTTCGAGATGGCCTGCGCGATAGCAATCGTCGTCGGAACACCAGGCTATGAAATCTCCACGCGTCGCCTCCATCGCGCGATTCCAATTCCCAACACCACCCGTGTTGCGTTGTTGCCGCAGCAATTTCACGCGTGGATCCGCGTCAGCCAGCTCGGAGACAGCCTTCACCGTATGGTCCGTCGACGCGTCATCGGAAACGACCACTTCCATAGGTGCGCGCGATTGTTCCAGCGCCGCGGCGATGGCGGACTTCACCATCTCCGCGCGGTTGTACGTCGCGATTGCAACCGAGATCGTTGACTTGGGACGTACCATTTCTGCCTTGCTTTCTAGATTCGATTCCATGTCAACCCCGAAACGATTGCCACCACCATAAGCCCCGCAAACCAGATCGCAACCGCGGAGCGCTCCAGACGGATGCCGCACCGCCACTTGGCCAGCGCAACTCCCGCAATCAGGTGCGTTGCGTACATGCAGACGAAACCGATTGCCGCGCTATCGGCACCCGGGATCCAGCGCGACAACGCCAAGGACGCCCCTGCAAATGCTGCGTAGGCGGCCGTATCTAACAACAAGAACGCCTTCATGTCCGCGCGCGCCAGCAGCGGCAGAGACAAGATCCAGCTGCCGATTTTGAGGTAATCGCCCAGCAGCGTCCATCGCAGCAATCCCGAGGACGCGCGAAACGACGATGCATATAGTAGTTCAACAATCCACGGCCTGGCGATCGCGATAACCGCGATCATTGCGGCTGCCACAGGCATAGCCAGCGTCAACACGCTCGTGATGTGTTCACTTTGTTCACGAGCCGACTTCGCGCGCGACAACAAGGGCAAGCAGTACGTTTGCAGTGAGGCAAGAAGCAGCGACGCGTGGTTCATGCTGATGTTCCAGGCCGCATCAAACCACCCCGCGACGGTGAGTCCCTGATGAGCGATGATCCGGCTGCGCACCAACATCAGCGCTCCGGTGGCGATCAGGCCGCTCACCAACATCGCGAGCGACATGGACAAATATGATTTCGCCGCTCCGTTAGACCACAGCGCCCCACACCCGCGAACCCAGTTTCGCCACTCCGGCCAATTCATCCAGAGGCACCAGGCTGCGGCCGCTGCGGCCACGGAGGTTGCGATCGCCACCAGAGCCGCCAGGATTTCCGATCCTTGCGTCACGTTCCGCGTTGCGATTGCGCGAGCCGCAGGCCACATCCCGAGAGCGATGACGAGCGGCGAAACAACTTGCACTTTTGCCAGCCTGTTAATTTTCCCCATCGCATTCAGAATCGACGTAAGGAAAATGAGAGCGCTCGAACTGAGGACACTGACGGCGAGCCATCGAGACACGGTGTCATCAAGAAGGCCGAGTCCCGCGATTTGCCGCAGGCGAGTCGGTGACCAAACGAGCCCTCCGCAAACGAGCAGCGCCGCGAAGAAGAAGATCAGCGCGGATGTGCGCACGTACTCGCGACGTTCTTGATCCACGCGCGAGCTCGCACCTTGAATCACGGCCGTCTGCCCATTGACCGTCGCTGCAATGAGAGCGGCTTGGCGAACTTGCTGCAGAGACACGAGCGTAGCGATCGCCGCAGGTCCACCTTGCGCCGCCAGCAGTTTCGATCCCATCGCGCTCAGCAAGCTACTCGCGAGCGCTCCACTGCCGGTCGCCGTCAACGCACGTGCCGTTCGGCGTCCACGGTGATCCCACAGTCGCGCCAGGTGCGTGCTGAGGGAATCAGACCGGCTTATCGCTTGCGTAGGAGAAGACATGCAGCGCTTATTCTTTCGGAAGCCTAAAGTACCGACTATTGCCTCGCCCACGAATCCTGAGCCTCGCCCATCGTCGTAGTCCGCTGGCTTGTCATCAATGCGAGATACTCATCGCAATTGCGAACGTAATCCGATTCCCGATAGACATCAGAGGCCAACACCAGCAGCACGGCGTCCGGTGAATATTTGTACTCCGTAGACCAGATCATCGGCGGCACATGAAGGCCAAGCTCTGGACGATCCAGCGTGACCTCTTCACTGTGCTCTCCGTCAAACAGGCGCACGGAGCAACTGCCGTGCACGGCAATCAGGAATTGGTGCAGCTCACGATGCGCGTGCTCGCCTCGCACCTCGCGACTAGGCACGCCGAATACAAGGAAATAGCGAGCCACGGAAAACGGCAACGATTGGTGGATCTCTCCGAAACTGAGGTGGCCGCGCTCATCGCTGATCCGCGGGAGCTGGCATAGGGAGGCACCGCCGATCAGAGGTGTTGCAGTTACGCGTTGCCCTGGACGAATTTCGTGCGAGAGCGGAGGACGAGCTTTCAGCCGTCCTTCCCCGCCCGCGGCGTAACCGTCCACGTAACCCGTCACTGCGGCAGGATTCCCGACGACGACAGAGAACGCTGGAACGTCCCGCGTTACAACTGCGCCGGCACCCACCATGGCGCGCGCGCCAATCGTCACACCCGGAAGAATCGTTGCGTTGGCACCAATCGACGCGCCTGCGCGAACCATCGTCCGAGCGTATTGCGCGGGACGCTTTTTGCTGCGCGGGAACGGATCATTCGTGAACGTTACGTTTGGGCCGACGAAAACGTCGTCCTCCAGAGTGACGCCGTCCCACAGTTGCACGCCGCACTTCAACGTCACGCGATCTCCCACCACCGCACCGCCCTCCACGAAGGTGTGATCGCAGATATTGCAATCCGCGCCAATCTGCGCGCCTTCTAGAATGTGAGCGAATGCCCAAACGCGCGTCCCCAGGCCGATATGCTCGGACTCAACGCGGCTATCAGGATGCTTGCAGTACGGCTTCGGCTGGAGATCCTCCCTGTCCGGCGCTTTGCTCGAGTCCGATATGTTCGCGTTCAGCGCTTCCAGCGACTTGCGTGTTCCGATCCCCGTCATGCTCATGCTGTCCTTCTCCGTAATAGTCCACATACCACTTCGCAAATTTCCCAAGACCGGTTTCGATGGTGGTTGTCGGTCGAAATCCCGTGAATTTCCAAAACTCCTCAACGTCGGCATGCGTGGCGACGACATCGCCGGGTTGCAGAGGCAGAAAACGTTTCTTGGCCGTTCGTCCTAAAGCCTGCTCCAGCGTGCCAATGAAGTCGAGCAGTCCCACAGGCTGGCTCGCGCCAACGTTGAATAACCGATAGCCTTGCGTTCCGCGCTCCGCGATTCGCACGACTCCTTCCGCTATGTCGTCGATGAACGTGAAGTCTCGCTGCATGCGGCCATAGTTGTAAACGTCGATGGTCTCGCCGCGCAAAATAGCTTGTGCGAAACGGAACGGCGCCATGTCGGGACGTCCCCACGGACCATAGACCGTGAAGAACCGCAGTCCCGTTGCAGGAATCTGGAACAGGTGGTGATAGCAATGCGCCATCAATTCGTTCGCCCGTTTCGTGGCGGCATATAGCGAGACGGGTGTATCCGCGCGATCGTCGATGGCAAACGGCAATTGACGGCTTGTTCCATAGACGGAGCTTGACGAGGCGTAGACAAACTGCCGCACTTCCGTTTGCCGGACACCCTCGAGGATGTGGAGAAAGCCCGTCAGGTTCGACGCTGCGTATACATGCGGATGATTGATCGAATGGCGAACACCCGCTTGTGCCGCCAGATGAATCACTTTTGTGAATCGCTCCCGGCGGAACATATCTTCCATCGCTTCGCGATCCGCAATATCGGCCTGCACGAAACGAAACGCCCTTTTTAGCGCCAATGATGCAAGTCGAGATTGCTTCAGTCGTGGATCGTAGTAGTCGTTGAGATTATCTAGGCCGACGACCTCTTCGCCGCGTTCCACCAGCATGTGGGCAACACGCGCGCCGATAAATCCAGCGGCCCCGGTGATCAGTGTCTTCATGATTTCCTCGCGTGCTTACGATTCCGTCTCGGGCTTCGCGTGATAGTAGGAGCGATAGTAGCCGTAGTAGTAGTAGCTGTCGCTCAGTTCCTTGTGAACTTCGTTCAACACAAGGCCGATCACTTTGACCCGCAGGCGATTCAACGTCGCAAGAACACTACCCACCGCCTTACGGCTGGTTTGTCCCGCGCGCGCGACAATGATGACGCCGTCCACGGCCGTCGCCATATGCAACGGCTCGGCGAATCCTAACAGCGGCGGAGCATCGAGAATCACAAGATCGAATTCCGCCGTCGCGTCCTCGATCAATTCGCTGACGCCGCGACCCATCAGATCGGATGCCCGGCGCGTAGGGGGACCCGCCGGCAGGATGCTCAAGTTTGGTATTTCATCCACATGCAGCAACGCATCTCTCCACGGAATCTCGCCCATCAAAACATTGAACAAACCAACAACGCTGGGGAGATTAAAATTCCGATGAACACTGGGGCGACGCAAGTCACCGTCAATCAGAAGAGTCCGCTTGCCTTGTCCGGCGTGAACGGCTGCCAGGTTCGCTGCCGTCGTGGTCTTCCCTTCTCCGGGAGCGGCACTCGTCACCATCAACGAGCGGTAGCGATGCTCGAAATTCGCCAGCAAGATAGAGTTGCGAAGTGTACGGACCGATTCCTGGAATCCCGAGGAATCCGGCTCAGCGTCGGGTGAAGCACTTTCGATCAGCCCTCTGAGCGCCCCGGTTCCCCGAGTCTTCAGCAACGGCAGGCTGCCGATGACTTCGGTGTGCAACGTGCGCGCAACTTGGTCCGGATCGCGCACCGTCTTGTCGAGGATATCGCTCGCAATCGCGATGCTACAGGCAACCAGCGCCGAGAACAACAGTGCGAGCAACACATTCAGCAGCACATTGGGATACACCGGCTTGAGTGGTGGCCTGGCGGGATCCGCGATCCTGACCGCGTTGCTTTGGAATCCCGCATTGATCCCGGCTTCCTTAATCTTGCGTACGAGCTGCTCGTAGAGCGTCTTATCTGCATCGGCCTCGCGCTTTAGCGTTTGATAGTCGTAGGATCTGGAGTTCACACGATCGAATTCGGCTTTGGCTTCCGCAACCGCTTCGCCCACCATGCGCTCGTGGCGTTGGCTTTCCGCGAATTCGATACCGACTCGTTCGACGACCTGCTGGCGCGTCGCCTCTAATGCCTGCTGTACTTCGGCGAGTTGCGCTTGCGCCTTGCGATATTCAGGATGATTCGCGCCGTAGTGCGACTGCACTTCCGAAAAACGTTCGCGCGCTTCGTTTAGATGTTGCGTCAGGCGGCGCAGCTCATCGCCCTGGGGAGCCGTGAGCGCGGACTCCATGCTGCCCGCTGTCACCGACTGATAAGCGGCCTCCTGCTTGAGGCGCGTGGCTTGCGCGTTGGTAAATTCGGTATTTAATTGCAACAGGCGCGCCGACAGAATATTGGTTTTCTCTTCGGGATTAATCACGTTCAGTTCCCGCTCGAAAGCCGCCACGGCTTGGCCGGAGCGCTCCATCTTGACCTTCAATTCCTCGAGCTGCCGCTCCATGAAGCTGGATACGCCGGCAGCGCTGCGCAGACGAATATCGTACGTGTGCTCCAGAAACGATTGCGCGATCGCATTGGCCGCATCGGCTGCCGTTTGTGCATTCGCCGAGCGATAGTTGATCAACATGAGGTACGTATTGGGAGGCCGAGTCACGCGCAACAACTTCAGCGTGACCGGAGCTTCTTCTTTCCCCGGAGCCAGCGCCGCAGTTTGTCCTTCCGCGCGCCGCAGCCCGAACCGTTGATCCACCGGACGCAGAACGCTGTCGGATTCCACGAGCTTCATTTGCGTCGCAAGGAACTGATCCGAGTCGTTGATCGCACTCCGCGCGGCTTCTTCGCCCACCACTCCGGGCGGCGTTTGCCGATCGATATCGATCGTGGCAGTCGCTTCATATATCGGAGTGAGACGATCCGAAATGAGGGCCGTTGCGGCAACCACTGCGGCCACAAACGCCAGGATCTTCCAACGATGACGCTTCAACACCCACAGGTATTGCAGGAAGGCTCGTCGTCCTTCTTCCGGCTCGTCGTCTTGTTGGGAGGCAAACGTCGGCGCGTATTGGAGCGGGGCGCGGGACGCCTCAATCACTACGGGTAGTGTTGTTTCTTCCTGATTGATCATTTCGGTTGCGATTTCCTAAAAACAGTTCAGAAGTGGGGTGCAGAATCAGTGCGCAGCATGTTACTAGTGCAGGCCGAGGACCATGATTCCGGACGTGGTGACGGTCGCGAAGCCGATCATTCTCTCTACGGCGGTCATAGTGGCTCGGCGATTGCGATTGTCCGGGATGTAGAGGATGTCATTGGCCAGCAGCGGAACATCCGGCGATTTGCGATCCATCAGCTTTTGCAACTCCACGGGGATTTCCTGCGAAGTGCCATCACCGCGCCGGTAGATGTAGGCGATTTTTGTGGAATATGGCGACAATCCCGCAGAGAGCGCAAGAGCCTTCAGCACGCTCATTCCGGCGGCGCCGTCCAGCTTGAAGCCTCCGGGCTGTTTCACGTTGCCGACGACGAATACCCGGCCGATGGTGGGAACGCGCACTTCTTCGCCGCCTTCCAGCATGACGTTCAGACTCGGCTCCAGGCCGTCTGTCAAACCCTTCACTGGAATGCGTTGCACGATTCCCGGCTCGCCATTCTTCCCGGGCTTCGTGATCATGATTTCGGGAGCGGCATCCTCCGTGAGGCCTTGCGCACGCGTGATCGCTTCCACCAACGACGTAGGACCAACTGCCTGGAATGTGAGCGGCACTTTCACCGCGCCGACAACGCTGATCGGGTGACTTTGATATTCCGCTATGGAGACGCTCACCGCCGGGTCCACAAGAATTTGCGCTTGTTTTAGCGCGCCCGCAAGCTTTGTCTCGAGCTCGCTCGGCATCAATCCAAGCACGTCGAGCTTGTCGTGCAACATCGGCATGCGGATGGTTCCGTCTTCGCTCACGCGCACGGTGCGCGAGAACTCCGGAGCTCCGTATACGGAGATCGAGAGTAGATCGTTGCGGCCAATGGGCTGTGCGGGAAGATTCGGCCCCGTTTCGGCCGGCGCCGAGGGTGTCACAAATTGACCGGACGCAAGGACTGCCCCGCACATCACGACGGCGATGATTGCGATCTGGCGCAAGAAGATGTAACGCAAGAAGTTCAACGGCGGCGTGGTGCCTGGGAAGCTAAACATAAAACATTTCCTCTTTCTCTTGGATCGGTGAAACGAAAGTCTGAATCGGTGCGCGAGGCTACTTTCCGGCTGCACGCGCGATAGCCCGGGGCGCGATAGTAGAGTGCGGGATCGGTACGACCGACGTCGCGTCTACGTGGACCGCAACGGCGCGTTGCAATAACTCCACCGTCACAACCAACTCCAACGCGTCTTTTTCCCTCATCAGAATTCCTTCGATGCCGCGCAGCGGTCCCCGCTCTACGCGGACTCGATCGCCGGGCTTCAAATTCGGCCACGGACGGGCGGGCAAGTCGGAATTCACGATCGCGCGAATCGCATCGATCTCCGCAGCCGGAATCTCCGCGGGAATGCCGCCGAAATCGATCACACGAGAGATTGCGGGAGTTTGCAACACTCGCGCTTTGGCTTCGTGCGCGAAGCGGCAAAAGACATAGCCCGAAAAGAGTGGCAATTCAATTTCTTTGGTTCGATCGGACCATTTCCTGCGGCTCCGATACGTCGGAGCGAACGCTTCGAATCCCTTGTGCGCGAGTGCCGCCTCAATCGCCTTCTCGTGCTGATGCTTCACCGAAAGCGCAAACCACGGCAACGCCTGGCGATGTTCGGTATCAGCGAAATCCGCGGAAAAATGGGCAGCGGGGATTGTTGATGCAGGAAGTACGCCGCTGCCCGTAGTGGGAATGGAGGAGGGTAGATAAAGCTCGCGCATTGTGAGTCCCGAGGACTTTTCCGTATCGCCGGGAAATGCAATCCGCGCGATTTTCGGTTACGCAAGTTTGTGTCGGTCCAAGGGTGATTGTCTCGGCACCGGAGCGCGAAAAGTGGAACGTGTTGCGCGTTCCAACATGGCGCTGTACTAGAGCGAGACAAGGATTTTTTGAAGAATGAAATGGGGCGACAGGCCAACCAGGCGATTCCCTAACGCCAGACCTGATACCACTTGCGGGGCGCTTGGGATTGCTCCAGCGACGGCCGCGAGACTCGTTCTCCGGCCAGGACTGCCCGCGGATTCGTAACACACAACGTTTCCGCGAGCGATTTCCCGTAATTCTCGGTCAACCACGCATAGGCGGTGTCCATGGTTGGCGGCCGGTGCTCCACGTTGTGGCCATCGCTCGCGATGAAGTGAACGAAGCGTTGGTCCAGCAACAATTTGGAGAATTCAAAAGCGGAATTCCCAAAACGACCCAGCAGACTGCCGCCCGTCACCTGCACCAGCGCGCCGCCATCGCACCACTTGGCGATATCCTCCAGCCGTTTTCGCAAAAGCCGATTCCGTTCGGGATGCGTGATGATCGGAATCATCCCGGCGTCCTGCAGACCTTTTAGGATTTCTTCGGTATTGCGGAAGATCAGTAGGTCGGAAAATTCCACCAGCAAATAACGACCTTGGGCAATCGTGTACTTGCGAGGATTCTGCAGAGCATCCTCTATGTTGTCGAAACTCAGGTGAAAATCGCACCCCGAGTAGAGCCGAATGGCTCCGCCCGCCGCCGTGCGCACCTGCTGCAACCGCTCCTGAACCACCGCTGGATCAAATCGGTACGCGGGACTGGCATGCGGCGTGCCGACCAAATCCGTGGTCCCGGCCTTTTCCGCCATCTGGACCAGCGCGACCGATTGCTCTAGCGTTTCCGCACCGTCGTCCATTCCGAACAGCACATGACTGTGGATGTCTACCAACTTTCTATTTTATCGTAGACGTGACGGCGCACCCAAGGAACCCAAGAAAGAAGTGGGATTATTCCTCCTCGCCCGCTTCTTTCTTGCCACCTTCTTCTTCGCCACCTTCGGGCGCTTCGCCGAGAATGCCGCCTTCGTCCTCGGATGCTTCTCCCAGCCCCTTGGGCGCGCCGGCAAATCCGATATCACTCAATGCGCGCTCGATGTGATCGGCCATCGCGCCACGAACTTCCTCGTAATCCTTCTGATGGCAAGCAGTGGAGGCACGCAGCACCGGAGCCCCGTCGAAATTCACGATCTTGATTTCGGCGGTCTTCGGCTCCACGTGTTCGATGGCCTGCAGCGTGTGCTCGAGCCTTTCCATTCGTTCACGGAAAGGGGTGCCCGTGGGAACCGAGAAATCGATCGCAACCAGGCGCAGCGGATTGGTGGAGAAATTCGAGATCTTGCCCGCCAGGAACTTGCTGTTGCCAACGATGGTGTGAACCTTTTCTTCGCTGTCGATCTCGCTCGCGAACAGGCCGATTTCCTTCACCGTTCCGCGCACGCCGCCGGCCTCCACTTCATCGCCCACCTTGAACGGCCGCATCACGATCATGAAGACACCAGCGGCGAAGTTCGACAGCATCCCGGACCACGCCGCACCAATCGCCAAACCCGCGCCCGCGGCGATCGCCGCAAAACTCGTGGTCTCGATGCCTACGACACCCAGAACTCCCAGCGCCAGAAATACCGTCAACAGACCCGCCACGATGGAGCAGATATAACGGATCAGCGTCGCGTCCAGCTTATTGTGCGTGAGCGACTTGCGCATCACGTTCACACCCAGACCAATCGCCCAGCGGCCGACATACCAAAGGACAGCGGCCTTCGCCAAGCTGATCAAGGCAGGAACCAGAAAGCCCTGTGCCTGTTTCAAGAAGGAGTCTATATTCATTTACTTGTTCCGCCCTTTCCCGAGGGATGGATGCTACGGCTTCGCGTCCTAATGTCGTGTTTTAAATCCGTGTCTTAATATGTAACGATCTACGGTAGCTCAAACACCCACAGCGTCGCCGAGCGATCCGGCGGATTTTGAATCTCCGGCACCAGCGCCGGGAAGGTCGCTGCCTGCGCGCCGCCGTTTCCCGCGACCACAGCGACGTATTGCTTGCCGTTGACCGCAAAACTAATGGGAGGCGCATTCGGAACATCGTTCAGCCTCGCTTCCCACAACACTTTCCCCGACGCATCGTCGTACGCCCGCATGAAGCGATCGATCGACCCCGCGAACACCACGCCTCCGGCCGTCGCCAGCGCGCCCGTGCTCATCGGAGCCCTCTGCCTTTGGACCCACGCAACCTTGCGCGTCGCCAGGTCAATCGCTTCCAGTCGACCGTATTTTCCGTCGCTGTCGAGCCGTGGCCGCAGCGTCCAACGCACTCCAGTGGACAGGCTCGCGCGTTCTCCTTCTTTCACCGGCAGCATATCCATGCAGGATTCCACCAGGGGAACGTAAAGCATCTTACGATCCGGGTTGATCGAAGCTGGGAGCCAGTTCTTCGCTCCACCCGCGTGCGGGCAAACCGTTTTGATCTCTCCATCTCCCGGAACCGTTTTCATGTCGATGGTCTTCGCTCCGGTATTCGGATCAATCGCAGTCACCGCATTCTGCAGTCCCAGATCCATCGAAAAAATGTACTTGCCACTCGAGGCGTCCAGCACGTCGTAGATGGCCTGCTTGCCGGCAGTCACAACGGCTGTCTTCATCTGCCCGTCGACCGGAAGCCGAATCAACTGGCGCTCGAACGCCCAATCCAAATCCCACTGATCGTTGGGCTGGTGTTGGAAATGCCACGCCATCTTCCCGGTTTCGGGATTCAGCGCAATCGTAGTATCCGTATACAGTCCGTCATTGGTGACTCCCGGCCGATTCACCAGATTCCGCACCGGACCCGTATCGTAGGTCTGCGCGGGACCGAAGAACGCGAGATTCAAGGCGGGATCGTAACTTCCTGGCGTCCACACCGAGGCCCCATTGCGCTGTTCAAGCGACAGTCCATTCCAACTATCGCCGCCCGCCTCACCCGGCCTTGCGATGGTATAAAAGCGCCACGATTCCTCACCCGTATTCGCGTCCAGGCCGACGATGTAGTTACCGCCCGGTGCGCGCCCCGTGGTCCCCACCATGACTTTGCCTTTTGCGACGAGTGTGCCCCCGGTAATTCGCAAACCCGTCTTGGCGTCGCCGACGGTGTGATCCCACACCACGCGGCCCGTCTTCGCGTTTAACGCAACTACGTGGACGTCCGAAGTCGGCACGAACAACTTATCGCCGTACAGCGACATCGCGCGTTTCACGCTGGGAGCATTTTCTGGGGTGAGCGTTCGTGCATATTGCCACAGCAGGTCGCCGGTCGCCGCGTTCAACGCTTGCACGCGATCTCCAAAGCCTTGCACGAAGATCACACCGTCATGCACCAGCGGAGCGGTCTCATTCGGCCCCGCCGGAAGCGACCAACTCCAGGCCAGCCGAAGGCCCGCAACATTCGCTTTCGTGATCTTCTTCAGCGGACTGAATCCCAGATCGTCAGGCGTGCGACGCCACGTCAGCCAATCCTCCGGCGCGGGATTCGCGATCAGCCCATCGCTCACCGGCGTGAGTTTGTCCAACGCACTCACCGAACCGCTCCGGGATGGATTCGGTGGGAGCGCTATACCCGGAGCGAGCCCTCCGCTCGGCCCTACACCTTGCGAAGGAGGGAGATTTGGTTGCGTCGACGAAGAAACCTGCGCCAGGACCGGCACAGGCAACGCGAACGCTGCGGCGAACGCAAGACTCATCAAGACGGCGTTTGAATGGCGCATAAGCCTCCGTAGTAAACGCCTAGCTTATCGCAAAGAATCACGGAAGAATCGGCCGACTCTAAACGCCGAGCGTACGTCCGCCATCCACCTGCAGGATGGATCCTGTGGTGAACGTCAAAGTCGTGATCACCGCCCGCACGGCCGCCGCGATTTCTTCGGGCGTCGCCAAGCGTCCCATCGGCGTGCTGGCCGCCTGCGCGTCGCGCCAATCCCTATCGAGAGACTTCACGAATTCCGTATCCACCAGCGCCGGCGCCACCGATACTACGCGCACCTTGGGCGCCAACGCTCGCCCCAACGACTTCGTCATGTTGTCGAGCGCCGCCTTCGACGCGCAATACATCACGTTGCTGCCAATCGCGAAATTGCCCGCCGATGAGGATAAGTTCACAACCACGCCGCCGCCCACCAATGGGCTTTTCTCCAACAACGAATGAAACGCCCGAACCGTGGCGAACGCACCGCGCACATTCGTCGCGAGAATGCGATCAATCAATTCGTCATCGAGCGAGCCAAGGTCCGCGTGCTTCACGAATCGCGTAGTTCCCGCGCAGTTGACGATCGCGTCGCAGCGTCCATAGTCCTGCGCGATATCTTCGGCCAGCTTCGCAAGCGCCGCAGTATCCGTCACGGGAGCTTTGCGCGCGGAATGCCCTTCGCCCGAAAGCGATTTCACCAGCGCTTCCGCGCCTTGTGCCTGCGTGTTGTATCCCACCACCACGCGCATCCCGCCGTCGGCCAGCGCCTTGCAAATCGCCGATCCGATTCCGCCGGCGCCGCCGAACACGATCACCACGGGCTTCGCGTTGCCCAACTGATCCTTCTTCTCCACAGGCATCTCCAATGTCGTCGCCATGAATTCCTAGCCTCTCTACTTCTTCTTGCCGTACCGGCGCACGCGCAGGTCCGCCTGTTCTTTGTGCGCCGCAAAGTTTTCGATCGCGCACAGACGCGAGCAATACTCGCCGATCAGCGCCGAAGCCTCTTCCGTCAGCACTCGCTGATACGTACAGGTCTTGATAAATTTGCCGACCCACAACCCGCCCGTATACCTTCCGGCTTTCATTGTCGGCAGCGTGTGATTCGTGCCGATCACCTTGTCTCCGTAGGCGACGTTGGTGCGCGGCCCCAGGAACAAGGCCCCGTAATTGGTCATATTCTTGAGGAAATACTCCGGATCGCGCGTCATCACCTGCACGTGCTCGGATGCGATGCGATCCGCCTCGGCAACCAGTTCATCCACGGTGTCGCACAAAATAATCTCGCCGTTGTTTTCCCACGCCTCGCGCGCGATGGCCCCGGTGGGCAACCATCCCAGAAGCTTTTCAATTTCTCCCGGAACCATCTCGGCCAGCTCCTTGGAGCTCGTCAGCAGAACCGCAGGACTTCCCGGGCCGTGTTCTGCCTGGCCGATCAAATCCACTGCGGCCATTTCCGCATCGCAGGAATCGTCCGCAATGATCAGCGTCTCCGTTGGTCCGGCCAGCAGATCGATGCCGACGCGTCCGAACAGCTGCCGCTTCGCTTCGGCTACATAGGCATTGCCGGGACCGACGAGCATATCGACCGGAGCAATGCTCTCGGTTCCGAGCGCCATCGCTGCCACGGCCTGCACACCGCCGATGGCGAAAATTTCCGTAGCTCCGCCCAAGTGCATCGCCGCGACAATGGCCGGATGCGGCGCCCCCTCAAACGGAGGCGCCGCTGCGATAATGCGCTTCACGCCCGCGGCCTTAGCCGTCACCACGCTCATGTGCGCCGAAGCGACCATGGGATAGCGGCCGCCGGGAACGTAACAACCAACGCTGTTCACCGGGATGTTCTTGTGTCCCAGCACGACGCCGGGAATCGTTTCCACTTCGACGTCCTTCAGCGCGGCCTTCTGCACCAGCGCAAAATTGCGGATCTGCGTCTGCGCGAACTCAATGTCGTGGAGAACCTGCTTGGGTAGAGCCTTCAGGCATCCTTCGATTTCGCTCTCCGACAGGCGGAACGATGCAGGCGACCACTTGTCGAACTTCTCGGAATACGCGCGCAGCGCCTTCTCGCCATTCTTCTGGATATCCTCGAGAATGCCCTCGACTGTCAGGCGCACTTGCGTGCTGGTCTCGGCCTTCGCCGCCGCGGTTTGCCCACTCTTCAAATACCGGATCATTGCAACTTGGCTCCTCTGCGCATAAAACTTATGATGCCACGCCTCAGCCACCCCGAGACACGAAATCCGCCGGAACCAAACCCGCCGGGCACTCCTCAGGATTTTTTAAGCGCCCTTAAGGTAAACTTCTAATGTTAGGAGAGGTCTGCCTGAGTGTCTAATACCCATTCTGAAGAACCCCAAGGAACCACTCGCCGTTCATTTTATACAGCATTCATCTATGGAATTTGGGGAGTCATCACCGCAGCGTTGGCGGTACCTGCGGCACTTTATCTACTGTTGCCACCTTCGATTCGTAAGGAATCCGAATGGATCGACGCTTCCGATCTGAGCAACATCCCCCCTGGAAAACCCACGGAAATATCCTTTCAACACAAGCGCATTGACGGCTGGAAGGTCACCAGCGAAAAGACCACGGCGTGGATCGTGCGCAAGGATGAGAGCGATAAAGTAACCGCCTTCGCCCCGCAATGCACGCATTTGGGCTGCGCCTATCACTGGGAGGAGCGCAACAACTCCTTTGTGTGTCCGTGCCACGCCTCGGAGTTTTCCGCCGACGGCCAAGTGCTCGGCGGACCCGCCCCGCGTGCGCTGGATCGCTATCAAGTGAAGGTCGAAGCCGGCCGTATCAAGATTGGATCTCTCGAACCACATGCGTGACTTCATAGACTGGCTCGAACATCGCACCGGCCTGGAAACCGCCGTCAAGAGTTTCCTGTACGAGGAAATCCCCGCCTCCAGCGGCTGGGCGCAGATCATGGGCAGCATGGCGCTGTTCTTTTTCATGGTCCAGGGCGTTACGGGAATACTGCTGGCCTTCAACTACGCGCCCACGCCGGGCGAGGCGTATAACAGCGTCCACTACATCATGACCGAGGTCACCGGAGGCCGCCTGATTCGCGGCCTGCATCACTGGGGCGCCAGCGGCATGATCATCGTCGTCGTGCTGCACATGCTGCAAGTGTTTCTCTTCGGCGCGTATAAGAAACCGCGCGAGGCCACCTGGATGATGGGCGTTGTACTGCTGCTGGTCACGCTAGCCTTCGGACTCACCGGATATCTGCTTCCCTGGGACAATCGCGCATATTGGGGCACCGTCGTCACCACGCAGATTGCCGCGGGAGCTCCCGGCGCTGGTCCTTATCTGGTCCGCTTGCTGGGAGGAGAAGGCGTCGGCGTCGTCACGTTTGCCCGCTTCTTCGCCGCGCACGTAGTCCTATTGCCGCCACTCACGCTGATGTTGATCGGCGTACACGTGTTCCTGGTGCGGAAGCATGGCGTCGCGCCGGCCGCCCAGGAAACCGCTCCGCCCAAGAAGTTCTATCCCGAACAGGTATATAAAGACACCGTCGGATTCTTCGTCGCATTTATCATCTTGTTCCTGATGGCCGCCTTCGTCCAGCTGCCCTTGGAGAAGATCGCCGATCCCACGGATACCAGCTACATCCCTCGTCCCGAATGGTACTTCCTGTTCCTGTTCCAACTCTTGAAGTCTTTTAAGGGACCCTTCGAAATCATCGGCAGCACCGTGCTACCGGGCATCGCCGTTGCGGTTTTGTTCTGCATTCCGCTCATTGACCGGGAGCCCATGGTGCGGCTTGGCAAGCGCGTATTTGCCATGGCCTTCGCCGCGCTCGCCCTAGTGGGCTGGGGCGGATTGACCGCGCAAGCGATCATGACCACGCCTCCCAATCCCAGCGGCAGAGCTCCTGGATTCGACTCCGCCGACCTGCGAGACTGGCAGAAACTCACGCCCGAGGAGCTTTCGGGACTGACGTTCTTCCGCAGCGAGAACTGCATCGCCTGCCACCCCGGAGCCGGGAAAAAGGGCACCGGTCCGGATCTCACGCAGATGGCGGAAAATCATCGCAACGTCGCTTGGATGGTCAAGCACTTCAAAGAGCCGTCCGAGGTGACTCCCGGCAGCCCCATGCCTCCGGTAAACCTGCGCGATTCCGAGTTGAACGCGCTTTCGCTCTTCGTGCTGAAGTTGACCGCGGAGAACGAAGAAGAACTCCTGCTGGCCCCGGCCGACGCCGTGACAGGAGCCAATATTTATCGCGAAAATCATTGCAGCGCCTGCCACCAATTACAAGGCGCGGGCATGAAGGTCGGACCACCGCTCGATGGCGTGGGCGATCGCCGCAATCGCAAATGGCTGGAAGCGCACTTCAAAGACCCGAAGAGCCTCTCGCCCAACAGTAAGATGCCAGCCTATAAGTTCGACGCCTCGCAGATGGACGCCCTCTGCGAGTACTTGCTGCAAATGCCGTAGTCAGCTACTGCGGCGCGGGATACCATACAGCGCAAGTGTTTCGTGGGCAGTTCGTTTGTGGGGCAGCTTGTCAAGCTGCGGCGGGTTTGTAACCCGCAGATCTGAATCGGCGAGAATGCGCGATTACCAATCGCGCGCAGGTTTCCAACCTGCCCCACAGAACCTGCTCTACGTCGTCATACTGATTTGTCCTTTATACGCGACACGTGTTTCCTGAGGCGCTAGCGGCCCTAGGAGCGCACGTCGCGATTTTCAGCACCTTACCCCTTAACCAGGGCGTTCCGAGGGCTCCTATTTTCAAGGAATTGATTTTGGGCGAGTTGTCGGAAGCCCCTGCGAGGAGTTAGCAAGTGGTGTTTTGTGAAGCATCCCGCGGCGCGGGCAACCGACTCGGGTCCAATGTGATCTACCAGAGGTGCCACTTTTGGAACGTGAGCACATATGCCGCGAGCAATGCGTTCGTCGTGGCGTGCGCCAGGACCGCTTCGCCGATTCTGCCTTGCCGGACGTAGGCCCATGCGTAAAGCGCTCCCGCCAGGATTCCGGCAAACCACATATTCCCATGCATCATCCCAAAGGCGACGGAGGAGATGAACAGCCCGAACCACGTATAGGACGTCGCAGGTATGGTGTCGATGTCGGACGCGATGAAGCGGCGAATGGCGAAGCCGCGAAACGCGAGCTCTTCGGCGATTGGCACAGTGACGACCGCCGCCAGTGCGCGCAATGCGATCCAAGTAGTCCGCGACCCAAGCGAGGCGATCGCGAGAGCCTTCGGCATCGCATCATTTGGCGACTTCGTAAGCAAAAAATCGCAGCCCGTCCAGAGAACGAACACCAGCACGCCCATGGCGAGGCCGAACCAGCCGCACTTCCAATTCATCTCCGCGTATTTCGCACGATAGATCCACAGCACGCCTAAAACAGCGACAAAGCGTAGAGGATACAGCCATTCGAAGCCGGCGCTCACGGCAGTGGCCAGCATGCCGACGACGAGAATACAGAGAAACGGCGCCAGGTAGGTCTCTGCGGGATTGTCCGACGGAGTGTCCAGGTCGGCAATGGGATGTCCTGCCAGCGCCGCGCCTCCAAACGCGCCAACATTCAGGCCTTCTGAAGTCACCCCTGCCGCCACGTTCGAGAACCAGGCAAACCGCCGGGCCGCGATCGCCAGCCCGAGCGCAACCAGATTGAACGAGATCCAACCCGCCTGCGAGTGAAATCCCCCGAGCGCAATCTCCGGCGCGCCGGCGTCGCCAATCAAGATCAACGCAGTAAGCCGCACAGTATTGAGCAGGAAGATCGCCGTCACGCCCGCCGGCAGCAGGAGCAGCGCCTGCGGAAAACGGCATTCCTTGCGGAACACCCAAAGCCACACCGCGCCGAAGGCGAGGATCAAGCCCGCACCTTCAAATCCGGAACATTCGGGAGCAATTTCTACCGCGAATTTTGGTGTGCCCAGAATCGCCTTTGCCGGATTCGATACCACATGCGAGACGAACAGGCTCAGGGACGCCTTGGTCAGCGTAAAGGTCAGGCCAACCAACGGGGTCCACGCCGACCGGCTGTAGGCGCCTACAAGACACGCGACGATCACCGACACCAGCGAAAACGCCCACAGGGATCCGGTTTTACGAAGGATCGCCATCCAGCCCGCGAACGGAATCACGGCAATCGCGGCGAATACGATCCCGCAGATCCCGGTGACCAACCACGCTGCCGCCGTGGCGTCTGACGAAATCGCACCCGTATGATTTCCATAGAGAGCCTTGGAAAGGAAACCGAAGCCGGCCATCGCCACGGCGTGCGCCCCGAGCATCGCCCAGCCGACGCCCGCGGTTTCCAGACCTCGGGAAACTTCGGCCAGCGCGGCGCTCTTTTGCAGATAGGCGAAGGTGAAGAAGATCGCAGCGAAACCAACGGCCCCCCGCACGATCCACGCGCCGGATTGCCCAATCATGGCCAGGATTCCACCCTGCGAGATCAACGAAGCATTATCCAGCCAGATGGACAGAAGCAGGAGCTCCACCGCAAACAAGAGCGCAAGGGCCAGAATGCGTGGAATCAGTCCAAACTGGAAGGGGGCGGGTTTCAAGGAACGACTCTTCTCTGCATTATCGTCCGATTCGGCGAGCGAGGTAAGCGTGGGCGGGCACAAAACGAAAGAGCACCCGCCTTATCGGAGGGTGCCCTATCGGCCAAGTAAATTTCGAACCGCTATTATCGGCGGCCGCGATAGATCAGCAGCGCACCAGAAACGAGAGCAAGCGCGCTTCCCGCCGAGGCAGGATTAATCTCCGGTACCGGAGCGGTAGAGGCAACGGCAATTGCCGCCACGCCGACCATCAATAAAACTAAGCCAAGAACCTTTTGCATCTTTCCTCCAAAAATTGAATTCCGTCTCGGATCGCCTAGCGGCGCCCGCGATAGATGAGCAGTGCGCCAGAGACAAGAGCGAGTGCGCTTCCGGCCGAGGCAGGACTAATCTCGGGCGTCGCCACCACGTCAGCCAAGGCCAACGTTGCTGCACCAGCGAACAACAAGAACATCCCAATCGTCTTCTTCACGCATCCTCCAACTAGGGAATCGCAGTATTCCCTAGTAGCGGTAGTGTACGAAATAGTAGTATGCGCGTCAAGCGAACAGTGCAAAACGGAAGCAGTACGTTGGTTCCAGTGCTAAGTCTCCGGAAATAGGGCGGTTAACTCGCCTCGTGTAACCCCGTTGACACCCACATAATGATATGCAAAACTTATAGTCGGCATCCTCAGCGCCCTACCAGGGGCGACGGGGGGTACCAGGGGCTCGGGTCGTACATACATAAACGTAGTGAGGATTTCGCGGACACAGCGAATTTGTGTCAAAACCTTGTTTGAGGATTGCTTTGAGGAGGTTCGTTTGAAACACAATAGAATTTCTATGCGCCATTTGTGCGCCTGGATGTTCGCCGTACTGCTTGCATTGACAGGCGCGGGGATCAACCATGCCAATGGACAGGCGGCTACGGCCACCGTCCAGGGGACTGTAACTGATATGTCTGGGTCGGCTGTGCCGGCTGCCAGTGTCCAATTGAAGAACACGGGCACGGGCGCGGCGCGCACCGTCAGCACCGATGCAGAAGGACGCTTCCGGGCTTCCGATCTGCAGGTGGGTACGTACGATCTCACCGCGACAAAGTCCGGTTTCTCAACCGTCGCACACAACAATGTGACGCTGAACGTCGGCGCCGAAGTGGTGGCCGATTTCGCGCTGCCCGTCGGACAGCAAACGCAGACCGTCACGGTCGAAGGTCAGGTCACGCAAGTGGAAACGACCTCGTCCGCGGTTTCGACGTTGACAGATCAGAAGCAAATGCGGGATCTGCCGCTCAACGGCCGCAACTTCGAACAGCTGATCCTGTTGGCGCCCGGCGTCAATCAGGTATCGACGTTCCAGGGTTCTGGCTTCCAGGGACGCGCATCGGAATTCTCGGTCGCCGGCTCCCGTCCGCAGGGACAGGCGCTGTTGCTCGACGACGAAAGCCTGCAGAACTTCTGGAACAAGGGTATGGGTTCGGTAACGGGTTCTTCGCTCGGCGTCGAAGCCATTGGCGAATTCCAGACGTTGACCAACCTGCCGGGCGCGCAATACGGCGGCAATGGCAGCGTGATCAACTCGGTCAGCAAATCTGGCACGAACAACTTGCACGGTTCGATTTACGAGTACCTGCGCAACGATGTCTTTGACGCCTACGACACGTTCGCCAAGCGTGGTGCGAATCCGATCAAGCCGGCACTGCGGAGAAATCAGTACGGCGGCAGCTTGGGCGGTCCAATCAAAAAGGACAAGTTATTCTTTTTCGGCAACTACGAAGGAATCCGCAATACGCAGGGCGTTGTGAAATCGATTTCGGTGCCGAATTGCACGGCAGCAAACGCCTTCACCGGCGGCGGCTGCACACCCACGACGACGGATCCCGCTGCTGCGGCGGCCATCGTGAATGTATTGAAGTTGTTCCCGGCTCCCGACAATGGAGTAGGATCGATCGCAACG
This sequence comes from uncultured Acidobacteriia bacterium, assembly GCA_903892565.1. Taxonomy (GTDB): domain Bacteria; phylum Acidobacteriota; class Terriglobia; order Bryobacterales; family Bryobacteraceae; genus Palsa-187. The sequence goes on along the minus strand of CAITIX010000316.1, from coordinate 5,840 downwards.
GTGGTTGCCAATCAGGTGGCGAGCGAGAGCTACGGTCTGGGACGCTTGGACTACAACTTGAACGACAAGGACTCGTTCTTCGTGCGCTCGGTGACCGATGCCGTGACCTTCACGGATCCCTTCGGCGGCGGCGGCTTCGGCGGCGGCGGCGGCGGTGTTCCGCTGTGGCCCGAAGGCAACACGTCCCTCTATCAATTCACGACTGCCGAATGGCGCAGGATCGTAAGCCCCTCTCTGGTCAATGTGGCTCGCCTGCATTTCACGCGTACGGCTACCGACGGGCAGACGACGGGCTCTACCCCGGCTCTGCAGCAGTTCTTCCCGGGTGCGGGACGCCAGGACGGACAGGTCACGTTTAGCGGCCAGCTCGCCGGTCTCGGCGGCGCGACGCAGTTGCCCTTCAACGAAGTGCAGAACCGCTTCACCGAAGGCGACGACGTCACTTGGACCAAGGGCGCACAAACGATCAAGATGGGCGCTTCCATTTCGCGCCTGCAAACGAATACCTTCATGCCGTTCCGTCAGGGATCCACGTGGGCCTTCGCCGGCCTGAGCGGATTCCTGAGCGGTTCGCCGACGACCTTGTCGTGGACGCCTCTCAGCATCCCCGCCGGCAGCCCCGGTGCAGGCGCCGCGTATGCCAATCGCGATTTACGCGACGTCGAACTGACTCCCTATTTCCAGGATGACTGGAAGGTCAACTCGCGTCTCACGGTGAACTTTGGTGTGCGCTGGGAGTTCATCACGAACCCCGTCGATGTGCACGATCAGCTGTACTCCATCACCAACTTCGCCACAGCAACCAACTTCACGCACGTTCCGAACGCCTTCCAAGGAAACCTGACGTGGAAGAACTTCGATCCCCGCGTGGGCTTCGCGTTCGATCCGTTCAAAGATCACAAGACTTCGATCCGCGGCGGCTTCGGCATGTATCACGATCTGATCCTGCCGTCGAACTACATCCTGGCGTATTGGGATCAACCACCATGGACCACCTACCAGGTTGGCCAGTCGGTCCCCGGAACGGCGGCTGCTTTGTTCCCGGCGATTCCGACCTCCGGTAAACCGGCGATCACGTCGAGCCCTGGCTTCGACTGGAACAACAACATCACGCCGTATGTGATGCAGTTCAACCTCAGCATCCAGCGCGAACTGATGCAGGGTACGGTACTGACGGCCAGCTACGTGGGATCGCGCGGCGTTCACATGCTCACGCAGGTGGAACAGAATCCTCTCGTCCGGGTTAACGGCTCCACCGTGGATACCGGCAACGCCTTCGGCGGATTCGCCAGCGCCGCAAAGACGGCGGTGGCAACGTTCGGAAAAGTGAACCCCAACTTGGGTTCGTTCCCGGATTTCATTCCGACGACGAACTCGCGTTACAGCTCGCTGCAGCTGGCGGTGAATCGCCGCCTGTCGCACAACGTGCAGGCACAGGTTTCTTACACCTGGGGCGAGTGTACGGACGATGGCTCCTTCGTGGGTAGCTTCAACAACAACGCAAACGCGGCGTGGGGTAATCCATATGACCAACACTACGATCAAAGCGTCTGCAACTATGACATCGAGCAGTCGCTGCGCGTCAATGCACTGTGGGCGCTGCCGTTCAAGGGCAATCGCCTGGTTTCCGGATGGCAGCTGAACGGCATCGTTACGTCGACCTCCGGTCTTCCGTTCACCGTGTTCCAGGGTGTGGATTCGCTGGGCTTCGGAACGGGCGTGGTCAATCCGCGTCCCAATTTCGTGGGCACGGGTAATCCGGTTCTCGGGAACCCGGGCGGATTGTACTTCGATCCGACAGCGTTCACCATGGCTCCGCTCGGCACGTTCGGCAACTCGGGACGTCTGAGCCTCCGTGGCCCTGGCAACAACAACACCGACATCGGCATCACCAAGGACACCAAGCTCCGCGAAGGCGTGAATCTGCAGTTCCGCGCGGAATTCTTCAACCTGTTCAATCACACGAATTGGGGTGTTCCGGTCATGGGCAACGGTACGGCGAACCTGTACACCGCCTTTGCCGGCGGCAATCCGGTGCGCAACGTGAACGCAGGTAAGATCCTGTATGACGTCGGCAATCCGCGTCAGATTCAGCTCGCTCTGAAGCTGACGTTCTAACCAGTAGTCGTTTCGTAGTCCAATAATCCGGGTGGAACAGAGCTTCGGCTCTCGACCATCCGGATTTTTTTATTGCTCGCGACGTCTCCGTATTTCCTTCTGCGCGAATCCTTCTGCGTCAACCCAGCGGAGCCCCCCCCCCCCCTTTGACACCGTGCCCTTTATGTGAAAGACTCGCCCGGGTGCGATACCAGTTCCGCATGGGGCAAAAGGGCTGGCCACGGGGGAGAAAATGAGACTGCTAAAGATTGCGTTGTTGTCCGCGCTGACAGCCGCCGCAGTTTGGGCGCAAGCTGCCGCGCAGATTCACGGAGTGGTTGCCGACCAGAGCGGCGCGGCGATTGCCGGCGCGACGGTCAAAGCCGTACAAACAGAAACTGGATTAAACCGAACCGTTACGACCGAGGCGGATGGAGGCTACGTGCTCTCCAATCTGCCGCTCGGTCCGTATCAGATTGAAGTGACCAAGGAAGGCTTCTCCACGGTCGAACAAAAGGGCGTGGTGTTGCAGGTGGGCAGCGATCCGAACGTGCCCATCTCTCTAAAAGTCGGCGCGGTTTCGGAACGCGTGAGCGTGGAGGCGAACGCCACCCAAGTGGAAACGAGCAGCGTCGGCGTGGGATCGGTAGTAGAGAACCAACGCGTTCTCGATCTGCCGCTCAACGGACGTCGAGCCGTGGATCTGGTCTCCATCAGCGGCGCAGCGGTTCAGACTGGCACGTCCCCCGGCTACGGCATGAACACCGGCTACAAGATCTCGGTCGCTGGCGGAATGTCGGACGGCGTCCAGTACACGCTCGACGGCGCGAACCACGACAACTTCTTCGACGGCACCAGCATGCCGCTGCCGATGCCGGACGCGCTGCAGGAGTTCCGCATTGCCACCAGCACGCAGGACGCAGGCAGCACGGGACGCGCCGGAGCCAACGTCAGCTCGGTGATGAAATCCGGCACGAATAATATCCACGGAGACTTGTTTGAGTTCATCCGCAACGCCAACGTCAACGCGCGCGACTTCTTCCAGAAGACGAACGACGGCTTGAAGCGCAACCAATTTGGCGGCGTGGTTGGCGGACCGATCAAGAAGGACAAGCTGTTCTTCTTCCTTGGCTATCAAGGCACCACAGTGCGCCAACAGCCCCTGCAAACGCCCACGTTCGTCCCCACCAAGGCGATGTTGCAGGGCGACTTTACGGGAGTCGAAAGTCCGAGTTGCGCCGGTGGCGGCAAGACCCTGGGAGGTCAGTTCGTCGGCAATAAAATCGATCCGGCATTATTCGACAAGGCGGCGGTCAAAATCGCAGCGTTGCTGCCGACCGCACAGGATCAACTGTGCGGCGGCTTCTCGTATAGCCAGCCGCTCAGCCAGAACGATCACGAGGGCGACGCGCGCGTGGATTATCAAATGAGCGACAAGCAAAACTTGTTTGCCCGCTACATGATCTTGAAAACAGACATCGCCGTGCCCTATTCCCTGGCTCCAGACAACGTCCTGACCGCGGGAGGCGTAGGCCACGATGACCGCTATCAGGGATTCACCATGGGTGACACCTACCTGGTTAGCCCGACGAAAGTAAATTCTTTCCGTTTGTATCTCAATCGCATCACGGCCAACATCCCGGGCGCCAAGATGTTCGGACCGCAGGACGTCGGCATCAACGCTTACACCTATCAGCCGAACTACCTGACGATTCCGGTGAACGGAGCGTTCTCGCTGGGCAGTGGTTGGGCCAGCGAAAACTCGTTCGCCTACACCACGGCGTTCGGCCTGAACGACGACTTCCGCGTGGTGCACGGAGCGCATCAGTTTGCGTTCGGCGGATTCTGGACCCGGTCCATCGAATGGTCCGTGGCCCAGGCGTGGTCCGGCGGACAGTTCACGATCGGCAACACGCTGGGCTTGGGCATGGCGGACTTCATGATGGGCATCGTTTCGCAGAACCGGCAGGCGAACCCCAATCCTCTGAATCTCAGCCAAGACTTTGTCGGCGTTTATGCGCAGGATACGTGGAAGCTCAACAACAGATTGACGTTGAACTATGGGCTGAGCTGGGATCCCTTCCTCGGGATGAGCTTTAAGCAGGGGGATGTCTACAACTTCAGCCTGGCGGGCTTTGCGGCGAACGCGAAGAGCACAGCAGTGGCTGGCGCGCCCGCTGGATTCACGTTCCCGGGCGATAGTGGATTCCCGGGCAAGTCCGGCATCAACTCGCAATACGGGCACTTCGATCCGCGCATTGGCTTGGCGTACGATCCGTTTGGCGACGGCAAGACCGTGTTTCGCCTGGGCGCGGGCATCGCGCATGATTTTATCGAACAGGATCTGCACCTGAATACGTCGTCCTCGCTGCCGTTCCGCCTGGCGACGGTCACTGCACCGGGCGTTGCCGGCAGCCTCACGAATCCCTGGCCTAACGGAGATCCCTTCCCTTATAGCTACAACCCGAAGAATCCGGTTTGGCCGACCACGGCGACGGCACCTTGCTTGACCAGCAGCTGTCCTCCGGGATTCCTGCCGATTCCGAGCGACATGCGGACGCATGAAGAGTACACCTGGAACCTGGGCGTGCAGAGACAGGTTACGCAGAGCTTGTTCGTATCGGCGACATACGCTGGAAACCACATCCTACACGTGTGGAACGCAGTGGAACTGAACCCGGCGACGTTCGTTCCCGGAACATGCGCGGCCGGCACATTAGGACTAACAGTGGCGGGCCCCTGCACGGGGACTACGACGGCGAACATCACCGCGCGCCGGGTGCTGAATCTGGCGAATCCGAGCGCGAATCCGATCGGGTATTTGACGCAGTACGACGACGGCGGCACGCAAGGCTACCACGGCCTGTTGTTTAGCACCAGCTACCGCATGCGTAACGGATTGAGCTTGAACGGCAACTATACTTGGTCGCACTGCATCGGGATCCAATCCACGATCACGGTATTAAACCTGGGCCAAAGCTATATTCACTCCGGCTTCGGATCCAACCTGCCTGGCGCAAACAATCGCAACGCCGACGTCGGCCCCTGCGTGCAGGACCGCAGGCACATCGCCAACATGACGCTGGTGTACCAGACGCCGAAGTTCTCGAATACTGCCGCACGAATCGTGGGAAGCGGATGGACGCTCGGGTCCGCGATTCAGGCGCGCAGCGGAGCGCCGCTCGCGATCGTTACCGGAACACTTCCCGATCCCGCAACCGGCTCCGGCGGAAATTCGCCGGGATCGCAACGCCCGAACCAGATCTTGCCGACCGTGTACGCGTCCAACCAAGGCGCTTCCTGCGGTCAGTTCTGCGAAACTTGGCTGAATCCGGCGGCATTTGGGCCGGTGCCGAACGGAACGTTTGGTAATTTGGGAGCCTACTCCGTCCTGGGGCCGTCCTTCTGGCAGTGGGATATGTCGCTGTCGCGGAATATCCGGGTCGTGGAAGGCCAGAATGTCCAGATCCGCTTCGAAGGCTTCAACGTGACGAACAGCTTCCGTCCAGGCAACCCCGGTGTAAACAGAGGCGGTGCCAGCACGTTCGGGCTGATCACGACGGATGCCACGCCGCCAGCGGCCACCACCGCTCCGGCGCGCGTGTTCCAGCTTGCCTTGAAGTACGTGTTCTAAAGTGAAGTACGTGTTTTAAAGAAGAGCAAGGAGACGCGAAAAGAGGGGAGTCGCTTCGGCGGCTCCCCTCTTTTTATTGGAAACGAATGATTGGGAACGAACTATTTGC
>CAITIX010000315.1 GCA_903892565.1 uncultured Acidobacteriia bacterium | reverse complement strand
GGTGGCCGCCGAAATACTTTCCTGCGAAGCGGGATCCAGCCACTGTCTCCGCAATCGCATCGAGTTCCGCAATTACCGCAAGTTTGGCGCGGAATCGGACATCACGTTTAGCAACTAGTAGCGCGATCCTTCCTATGTCCCCTCCTTTACAGTCGGGGTTCGGTGCTAGTCTTGCGAGCCCGTATTCAGCACCGAACCGCGACCGTCAGGGAGCGGACAAGAATAGCCTTAGCGCTCTTGGGGCACGCCGCCGGCGCACCCTAGTGCGTCATCGAATAGATGATGTAGTTGATGCCGTAGCGATAGGCCAACGCAGTCATTTTCTCCGGATAATACGGCACGTCCGCAAATTCCCACGCGTCACCCACGTCGGTATCGTAGTTCACGGCGACTACCATGTGGCCGCGATCATCGTACATGGCGCGCCATGCGGGATTTGAGCCGGAAGGCTGCACCACTTGCGTGCTGCCGCCGGACACGCGCAAGTGGCGCGAACCAGGGATAAACGTGCGGTCCTTTTCTTCGATGTCGTACATCACATGCATCACCGCGTCGCTTTCGGCGATGTCTGGGATATCTTTCCCGGGCAACACGCGAGCCATGGTCTCGCGAAATACGTCCCACGCGTCAGCGCCCCACATGTCGTCGGTCACAAGATAGCCGCCGCGCATCAGATATTCGCGCAGCCGCGCACACTCTGCGTCGGAAAGTCCCCACCATCCGGTTTGCGTGGCGTAGATCCACGGATAGTCGAACAGATTGTCGTCCATGATCTTCACGTGACGGGGGTCGCCCGTGTCGATACGCGTGAGCCGCTGGATTCCCGCTGTGAAGTGGTTATCGGCATCGGGCCAATCGACAATCCACCAGCCCGTGCCTTGCCCATCGCGCGAAGCGAAACCGAAGCCGCGATGATAGTAGGGAGAATCGGTGTACTGCAGCCGGATGAAGTTGAACTCGGCATTGCGTACGGGGATGGTAATGCTAGAGGGCTCTTCCAGGAATCGCCTCCCTCCGCGTTGGGCGAACGCCCCAACCGCGAGCAGCAGAACGACCGTGCCTAGAAAGATGCCATGCCTTGCCAGCCGCTTCATGCTCCGCCCCGTTGCCGAACGATCGTTCTATGAATGATCGTCTCTACTGACGTTCCAATCGATGTACCACTTCGAGCGTAACCGTTCCGATAATCTCCAGGCTCTTGGCGCTCAGCTTGTCCATCGTGTCGTTGTCCGTGTGCCATGGCGGATAGTCAAAGTCGATGATATCGATCGCGGGAGCGCCCATTTTCAGGAACGGAATGTGATCGTCTTCGGTGGCGATCGCCTCGTTTGGAAAATACGCCTGATAGCCGAGCTCGGTCGCCGTGGTCCAAAACAGTTTTCGCAAGAACGGCGTGGAATTGGTCTCCTGGCGGATGTTCAGGTTCTTGTCGCCAATCATGTCGAGATTGATCAAGCCTTTTAAACGCACCAGCGTTCCGTCGCGGCGCCAGCGGTCGGCAATGTGGCGGCTGCCGTACACGCTATCGGTTTCGGTCCAATCGCCGACGGCTTCCTCGCCGTCGAAAAAGACAAGATAGATGTCGTCCGTTCGTGGCTCGCCAGTCAGCACGCGCGCGAGTTCCAGCAGCATTCCAGTGGAAGATCCTCCGTCGCTTGCCCCCACGAACTTGCGTCCCGGGTAATACTTCGTGTCGAAGTGGCCAGTGATGGCAATGGCCGCGGTGGGTGTGCCTGCGCGAGCCTTGCCCGGAAATTTCGCGATGATATTGTTCATCGCCACGGCGCCGCGCGGCGTGGTCGCCGTGAAGGCGTCCTCCGTGACTTCGCACCGGCAGGATTTCAGCTGCGCCAGAATGTACTTTTGCAAGGCGAGATTGGCCGCGGAGCCCGACGGGCGCGGTCCAAAGTCCACCGCGTGCTTCGTGAACTCAAAAGCGGACGTGCCTGAAATTTGAGCGGCCGGCATCAGGCCTGCGGCAACCGCGATCAGAACCAGCAAAGAGCGAAACATACCTATTCCACATTACGACTTTTGGGCACCCGTTTTTTGGATCGGGATTTTTGGGGTCAGGATTTTTTGCGGGCTTCCAAAATCACCGTGGATCCCGCATGGCAAGCCGCTTCAAAGATGGTGAAGGGCAGGCAAGCGACTACCAGCGCGAGATACGCGACGTCGCTCAATAGCCGCCACTTGCTTTTCGCAAGACTTCTGCGAAGTGGCCCAAGCACGGGATCCAGCCGCAGGAGCAGGCTGGAGGCGAGGCTCGACGGATTGTCGCGCAAAGAAAAATGCTTCCGCCGCAGCACCTCGAAGCCGCAATGTTCGAGCAGCGTTTCCAGGTCCGACGCGCGGAAATGCAGCAGTTGGCGAGGCACGTCCATGCCGTGCCATTTGTCGCCGAACATCAGAAATTGCCAGCAAGCGGCGTTTGGTACCTGGACAATCAAGCGGCCTTCCGGCGCCAAAAGACGGTGCGCGGCGTCGAGATACTCCATGGGATTGTACAGATGCTGCAAGACGTGAAGCATCACGATGACCGTACAGCTTTCGTCTGCCAGCGGAGCGCTCGAAAGAGTCCCGCAGATGGCTGGGACGCGGTTTTCACGCCAGGCGGCGGTTGCTGCATCCAGCGAGAAATCGATCCCGGCTACGGGTCCATGGCCGTGGGAAGCCAGAACCCTTAATAGGAAGCCATCGCCGCAGCCGACGTCCAGCAGGACGCCTCTTGCCCCCGGCGCAAGCTCGGCAGCCTCGGCCAGGGCCCGCTCTATAAAGTAGATGCAATCGGAGAGCGCCAGTCGACGGTATTTTTGCCGTAGCCAGTCGTCCAGGTCGTGTTCTGGAGCCTTCCAGTAATCCGGCGGGTAATAACTGTTCAATTCGCTGGGCGTGGGCTGAGGATGCAGGCGAATCAACCGGCATTGGGAACATTCCACAATCTGGAACGTTTTATCGGTTGTAGCCCAGCGGCGGTCGCCGGCGATAAAGAGGAGATTTGCGGACGTCGCATCGCACGCGGGACACCGGCCGAATTGGACGAGGGAGGTCTCCATGGCGTACCGCAACCGGGCTGCGTTCAGGATGCCGGGCGCGGACCGGCGTATCCCCTACATCGGACCCTAAATCGGATTCCCTAGCCTTAGCCCGGTGTTGTATTATAGTACTCCACGGCAGAATCGTATTTGAAGCGGGGAATAAATCACATGGCCTCGATTGGCGAAATGCTTCGCAAGGCGCGCGAAGCTCAAGGGCGATCCACAGCAGAACTGGCGTCGGAGCTCTGCGTCATGGAACGCTATCTGCGCGCGATCGAAGAAGACGACATCAAATCCTTGCCGGGATTGTTCTTCTACCAAAGCTTCGTGCGCCAATATGGCGTCCTTCTCGGGTTGGACCGCGCCGCCGTCAACAAGGCTCTCGCGGAGTTGACCGGTATGCTGCAGGCTCCGGAGCCGGATTCGTCCGCCGGGCTGACGCCGGCCCACAGAGCTTCGCCAGCGGCTGCGTCGACATATGTACCGGCAACCCGGGCCATCGATCCCATCGTGGAAGGCACCAATCGACGCTATTTCGCCGGATATCCCATTGGCATCTCCGCAGCGGCGTTGATCGCCACCGTGATACTCGGTTCGGGGATTTTTGCGTGGTGGAATCGGGCGCCGCAGGCGGCTCCGGTGGTGGAAGCCGCTCCGGGGAAAGTTGTGGAAGTGCCCGTCAAGAGAGGTGTCGAGACGCCTCTGGTTCCGGCATCGGGTGGGGGACTCAGCGCGACGGCCTCTGTGGACGCTGCGAACCAGGTGGTTTTGAATTTGTCCGCCACGGAAGAGACGTGGCTCTCCATCACCAGCCACGGTAAAGTGATTTTTTCCGGCACGCTCCGGCCCAGCGAATCGAAGACGCTGAACGGCGGCGAGATGGCGACTCTCAAGATCGGAAATGCGGGTGGTTTAGCGATCCAGTGGAATGGAAAATCGATTGGGCCTGTTGGTCCACGCGGTCAAGTTCGCACGGTTCGCTTCACTCATCAGGATTTCCACGTGCTCTCGACCGAGGATCAGGCGCCGGCGGATCAGGATACCCCCAAGCACGAGCTGTAACCCCCGCTTAGGCGACTGCCGCAACAGCACCAGTACCGAATATCCCCACCTCTCGGCGAGTCGCATCGATCCCAGTTTTTCCCGTATGGTTTCGATCCCGCTGATTGCGCTCGCTCTCGACTGCGATGTCGCGCGAAGCTGCCTGATAAGTGCGGCTGAAATGGGGGCGCATTGAGGAACACGCACTGACCGGATAGATTTGATAGAAAAGCTGAGTAACTGCCTTTACCTTTAGTCCTTTACAGACAGCCGCGAGCGACTTGGCGGAATCCTCCGTACAGCTCTTGCAGCTCAGGCCGACCGATCGGCAGATTTCCGGTACGGGTGCGTAATCGAGATCCATAGGCGTATGACCGATTATGCCTAAGGGAGTAGTCCCAGCCAAGTATCCCGAGGAGGGTTTTGGGATACTCCTTTGCGGGTATAAAGGAATAGCGGAGTTCCGCCGATAGTTAAGGCCCGGCGGTCACCTTGGCTCCGCTATCCTGAGATCGTACGGAAATCTAACGGACGAAATAATAATATGGACGAAAAACAGCTGCGCTCCCTCCTCGACGAGGTGCGCTCCGGATCGACCGGCATCGATGCCGCCATGGAGCGCATGCGCCACATGCCCTTCGAGGACCTCGGCTTCGCGAAAGTGGACCACCACAGGGCGATCCGCCACGGCATGCCAGAGGTGATCTTCGGCAAGGGTAAGACGCCGGATCAAATCTCGTCCATCGCGCGGGCACTGCTGGCGCAGGCCCAGAACGTCTTGGTCACGCGCACGGATGCGGGTGTCGCCGAACGGCTGTTGAAAGAGCACACGGGCGGGGAATTCTTCCCGGCCTCTGGTGCGCTGCGCTTCTGGCGCGATCGCGATATGCATGGGAAAGGCAAGATCGCTGTCGTCTGCGCTGGCACCAGCGACCTGCCCGTCGCCGAAGAAGCGCAAGTCACGGCCGAAGTGATGGGAAACGAAGTAATCACGCTGCATGACGTCGGCGTCGCGGGGATTCATCGTCTGATGAACAGCCGCGACCGCTTGAGTGAAGCTCGCGTCGTGATCGTCTGTGCAGGAATGGAAGGCGCGCTCCCGAGCGTCGTCGGAGGCTTGGTCAACGTTCCTGTGATTGCCGTGCCCACGAGCATCGGCTATGGAGCCAGCTTCCAGGGACTCGCCGCATTGTTAGGAATGTTGAACAGCTGCGCCAGCAACGTCACCGTCGTCAACATCGACAACGGCTTCGGCGCTGGCTACGCCGCGAGCTTGATGAATCGCTTGTAATTCACGAAGCCGCTTGCAGTGCCTTCGGCTCCTGATGCTCCGCCCACACATAGAAGCTGAATATCGGGCGTGATTCCTGGTGCGTCCAGCGATGCATCTTCCATTCGGTGCGCAGATACTTCACGTCGCGGTGGCGCGATAGATCGACCTTCAGGTTGTAAGTCCCGCAGAAAGACTTGCGAGGAAAGGCCGCGATGCACTTCCAATGTTCGCCGTCCGGGGAGCCACAGATGTGCACCTCCAGACTCTCGCGTTCCAGGATGCGGGTGATGCCCAACGTGAGGTATACCGGATGTGCGCAATATTCGTCCAGCGCGACATGTGCGCCGCGGCCATCCTCAGACGCGATCTTCTCGGGCAGGAGAAACGCAGGCAACATAACTACCATCCCCCCTCGGCATCCACTCAGTCTGTGCGTTGCCGACTCGTGATTTGTACAAACCAACAGCTTGGCTGTCGACCCGCGCCCTAACGGTCGCGTGCCGGTGCTATCTACCGACTTCGTTCGCAAGCCCAGCACCGAACCCCGACTGTAAAGGAGGGGACGAGCGAATCTTACGAACCAGCCAGTTTACTCAACCGATCTTTTGCCGCCTCAAGCGTCTCATATTTTTTGCAGAAGCAAAAGCGTACGTTCTGCGCCCCGGATTCCGGATCCTTAAAGAAGCACGATCCCGGCACGCCCACCAGTCCGACGTGTTCCGCAAGGTGCGCCATGAACGTGATGTCGTCCGGAAATCCAAAGCCCGAAATATCCGTCATGATGTAATACGCGCCCTGCGGAGAATAGCAGCGGAACCCCGCATCGGACAGCGCGCCGAGCATCATGTCGCGCTTCTTTTGATACTCGCGGCTGATGCCTGCGTAAAACTCATCGGGCATCGCGAGCGCGGTGACGCCTCCCGCTTGTAGCGGAGCCGCGGCGGCCACCGTCAAAAAATCGTGGATCTTGCGAATGGAATCGCTCAGGTCCGGACTCGCCAGCACCCAGCCCACGCGCCATCCCGTCACCGTGTACGTTTTGCTCAGGCTGCTGATCAGTACGGTGCGATCGCGCATGCCCGGCAGCGTCATGATCGGGATATGCTTCGCTCCGTCGAACACAATGTGCTCGTAGATTTCGTCCGTGATCGCCAGCGCATCGAACTCCTGGCATAGCGCTGCGATCGCTTCCAGTTCCTGACGCGTGAACACGCGCCCCGTGGGATTATTCGGCGTGTTGAGAATGATCGCCTTCGTGCGCGGAGAAAACGCCTTGCGCAGTTCGTCCGGATCGAATGTCCACTCCGGCCCGTGGAGCTTCACCAGGTTCAGCTTCGCTCCGCAGAAGATCGAATCCGGCCCGTAGTTCTCGTAGAACGGCTCGAACGCCACCACTTCATCGCCCGGATCCAGTATCGCCATCATCGTCGCGATCATGCACTCCGTTGCTCCGCAGCACACTGTCACTTCGCGCTCCGGATCGAACTCCAGCTCGTAATGATGCTTGTACTTCGCCGCGATCGCGTCGCGCAACGGCTTCGCGCCCCACGTGATGGGATATTGATTGATGTTGCGATTAATCGCGTCGCACGCCGACGCCTTAATCTCAAGAGGAGCCTCGAAATCCGGGAATCCCTGCGCCAGGTTGATCGCCTTGTAGCGATTCGCCACGCGCGACATTTCGCGAATTACGCTTTCCGTCATCGCCGCCGCGCGATGGCTGCGAAACCGCGAGCGAGACTGCATCGCCGGAGGCAAGTTAAATAATTCTTCTTTGTTGATGCGCGGTTTGGTTATGGACGAAGCAGGTGCCACGTGGCGAGTCCCCCTGGGATTTAGGATAACGCGCACGATTCCGAACCGATAATCTCCGACCTCTCCGCCCAAGCCCCTCGCCTGTCATCTCGAGCGAAGTCGAGAGATCTGCTGTTCCGCCGTGGACAGCCCCCACTTCCGAAATGCCACTTGCAGGACGCCCACAACGCTATTTCTCCGTCCCACCAACCGCGTCATCCGAGCGAGCGCCGCGACGAGGGATCTGCCGTTCATAAAACATTGCCGAATCACCGCGTTTTATTCTGTCTTCTGACTCCTGTCTCCTAACTCCCGTCTATATCTTAGTTATCGTCACTCATATCTTCTGCGGCCCTATTTTCTCTCCGTGCGCTTTCGTCGCACGATTGAAATCTATTTTAATCTTGTTATCAATCACTTACGGCTAAGTATTGTCACTCCTCCCTCGAGTGTGCTAATAATAGTGCTCGGAAGGGCGCAGCTTCGCGACTTCCATTCAAACAGGTAATCCCGCCTCGCGGGACCAGCCAAAAGATTCTGAGGAGGTACAACGATGAAAATTCGTCCGCTCTACGACCGCATCGTGGTCAAACGGATTGAGGATGACACAGAGAAAACGGCCGGTGGATTGTTTATCCCCGATTCCGCCAAGGAAAAGCCGCAGCAGGGCGAAGTGATCGCCGCCGGACAGGGCAAGCGCGCCGAAGACGGCAAGCTGATCCCGCTCGACGTCAAAGTGGGCGATCGCATTCTGTTCGGCAAGTACTCCGGTTCGGACATCAAGATCGGCACCGACGAGTACATGATCATGCGTGAGGACGAAGTACTCGGCGTTCTCGAAGGTTCCGCGAAGAAGAAGTAAGGCTTTTACTAGGAGATTTGAATTATGGCAGCAAAACAGATTGTTTATAGCGAAAATTCCCGCCAGGCGATTCTTCGCGGCGTCAACCAGCTCGCCGACGCAGTGAAAGTGACCCTTGGCCCCAAGGGCCGCAACGTCGTTCTCGAGAAGAAGTTCGGCGGACCGACCATCACCAAGGACGGCGTCACCGTCGCGAACGAAGTTGAACTGAAGGATCCGCTCGAGAACATGGGCGCGTCGATGGTTCGTGAAGTTGCCTCCAAGACGTCTGACGTCGCGGGCGACGGCACCACCACCGCCACCGTTCTCGCGCAGGCCATCTATCGCGAAGGCGTGAAGGCCGTTGCGGCCGGCGCGAACCCAATGGAGCTGAAGCTCGGTATCGAAGCCGCTGTCGAAGCGGTCGTCGCCGAAGTGAAGAAGATGGGCATTGCGACGAAGACCAATGAGCAGATCGCTCAGGTCGGTACGATCTCCGCCAACGGCGATCACACCATCGGCAACACCATTGCCGAAGCGATGAAGAAGGTTGGTAAGGACGGCGTCATCACGGTTGAAGAATCGAAGACGATGCTGACCGAGCTGCAGACTGTGGAAGGTATGCAGTTTGATCGCGGTTATCTCTCGCCCTACTTCGTCTCCGATCCGGAGCGCATGGAGTGCGTGCTCGAAGATCCCTACATCCTGATCCACGAAAAGAAGATCTCCAACATGAAGGATCTTCTGCCCGTGCTCGAGCAGATCGCCCGCTCCGGCAAGCCCCTGCTCGTGATCGCGGAAGAAGTCGACGGCGAAGCGCTGGCGACTCTCGTGGTCAACAAGCTCCGTGGCACGTTGAACGCCTGCGCCGTCAAGGCTCCTGGCTTCGGCGATCGCCGCAAGGCCATGTTGGACGATATCGCCACCCTCACCGGCGGCACGTCGATCATGGAAGAAACCGGCATCAAGCTGGAAGGCGTGCAGCTGAAGGATCTGGGCCGCGCCAAGCGCGTCACGATCGACAAGGAAAACACGACGATCATCGATGGCGGCGGCAAGGCCAAGGACATCGAAGGACGCATCAAGCAGATTCGCGCGCAGATCGAAGAAACCACTTCGGACTACGATCGCGAAAAGCTGCAAGAGCGCCTCGCGAAGCTCTCCGGTGGCGTGGCCGTCATTAAAGTCGGCGCCGCGACTGAGACCGAAATGAAGGAAAAGAAAGCCCGTGTGGAAGATGCTCTGCATGCAACGCGCGCGGCTGTCGAAGAAGGCATCGTTCCCGGCGGCGGCGTGGCACTGCTGCGCGCTTCGCACGTGCTGAAGAACATCAAGATGGAAGGCGATGAGCGAATCGGCATCAACATTGTGCGCCGCGCTTGCGAAGAGCCCATCCGTCAGATCGTCGCCAACGGCGGCTGGGAAGGAGCCATCGTGATGGAGAAGATCCTCGCGAACAAGGACTCCAACTTCGGCTTCAACGCCGCGTCGGGCAACTACGAAGACCTGGTCAAGGCCGGCGTCATCGATCCCGCGAAGGTCACCCGCTCGGCCCTGCAGAACGCCGCCTCGATCAGCGCCCTCATGCTGACCACCGAAGCGATGATCTGCGAGATCCCCGAGAAAAAAGCTCCGGCTCCCATGCCCGGCGGCCACGATCACGGCGGCGGAATGGACTTCTAAAAGAAGTCAGAAGACAGAAGTCAGTAGTCAGAAGAGGCCGCTCCGCAAGGGGCGGCCTTTTTTGCTTCTCTTGGACTATCCTTCTTGAAGAGGACTCAAGAAGGATGAACGAGAATTCGACAGCACCCAAATGGTACATCGCGGACTTGGTTGTTGAGATTCAAGTGGAGGACGACCATCGCAACGTCGTCCATACGAACACGATGTTGGTGCTGGCCGCTTCGCGTGAGGAAGCATACGACAAAGCCGTCGAGCTTGGTAACGCTGAAGAGACCTCGTTCACCAACCCGGAGGGAAAGCTAGTCACATTCAAGTTCCGGGGCCTTCATCACCTGGACGAAATACACGATGAACTTCGTCACGGTGCAGAACTAACGTACAGTGAACGTATCGGAATGGACGAAGGTTCCGTCGCCGCTTGGGTCCGCCAAAAAGAGGATCTAAGCATCTTCAGGCCCCCACAGCAATCGCCGGGTCCGGATTATTCCGCCGGCTATATCATGGAGGAGCTTTACGAGAAATTCCCGCACCTCAAGCCCACCCCATCAAAGGAAAACTGAATTGAACCGATCGTGGGGCAGGCTTCGCATTTCGGGTGTCTGAAATAACGTCGAGGACGCCCACCCCGCTACTCTCCTCCCCATCGCCCAGTCATCCCGAGCGAGCGCAGCGACGAGGGATCTGCTGTTTCTTCGAGCCCCAACAAAATCCGCCGCTCGCGAATCCCCACCCAACGCCCAACGAGAGTTACACTGCGGTCGTGCGGCAAAGTTCGTTCTTCGTCTATATCCTCGCAAGCCGCTCGCGTGTTCTCTATTGCGGTGTCACCAACCATCTGGAGCGCCGCATCCGGCAGCATCGCGCAGGCGAGAACAAGGGATTCACCGGGCGCTACCAGGTTCACCGCCTGGTTTACTTCGAACACTTTGTTACTCCTCAGGCCGCGATCGCCCGTGAGAAAGAAATCAAAGCCTGGCGACGCGAGAAGAAAGTAGCTCTCGTCGAAGCGACCAACTCAACGTGGGAAGATCTTTCCGTTGATTGGGATAGTCGCCGATAGCCGTTGCACGCGAGCAAACAGCAGATCCCTCGGTCGCTTCGCTACTCGGGATGACCCGGCTTTGAGGAACAGAATAGCGTGGAGGACGTCCTCGCGGTTGACTCTTCCACGAAATGTCCTCGTCCCGAACTCGCCCTTCATCCAGCAATGCAAGCTGGGGCTCTGGCCCGCCAAACACAGCGTCCCTTTCTAACGCACCACCCGAGGACGCCCACCACGCCACTTCTTCCCCCGCCGCCCGGTCATCCGAGCGAACCGAAGTGGGTAAACGACGCGACGAGGGATCTGCCGTTCAATCAAATACAGTCTCCACTGCACCAATCACCACTCGAGGACGCCCACCACGCTACTTTCCTCCCCATCGCCCGGTCATCCCGAGCGAGCGAAGCGACGAGGGATCTGCTGTTTCTTCTTGCCTCACCAAAATCTGAACAGCAGATTATCCCTAGCGTTTCTCAAAAGCGCCGAGCTTCTGTTCAATCCCTTTTAGCCCGCTCACCCATGCGGGTATTTGCCCATCACTTGCCTCCTGACCAATGTTTCCGCCGATTTCTCAACGCTTTCCGGAATCCACCCCCGCGCAACCCACACGCCCTCCGCTACTCTGCAGGCGTAACAAGTTTCTTCCCCGGCCGGGGAAACGTTGCACTTTTAATGAAGCTGATCTCTCGGAGGCCTGAAGCCTTGCGTGCGGCGACTATACGGACGTCGGCGACGAGAGACCTCGAAATCGATTTCGAAACGCCGTTCGGAGTCTGGGTGACACCAGCCAGTCCGCAAAGCGCGGGCCAGAAAGCGACGCAGCGCGATCGCCTCTCCCCTCGGTCATCAGAGCTCAGGATTGAATCGGAGGCAATTCAGGTTTCTTTTCTACGAGCCAGAATCCCCGCCAGAGACTGAGTAATTCATCGGCGGCAGGATCACGTGTGAACGCAGCACGCGTGGACGCGGGTCCTGCCGTCCGCAACGTCCGTAGTGTTACACAGCTTATTCAGCCGTCTAATCGCTCGGGCCACCGACCACGCCCGTGCGATATTTCTTGCCATCGGGTGCGCTGACGAAGGTGCTCGAGGCGACGTCGGAACCGTCTTTCGCGCGGAAGCCGTCCATGGTGATCATGTCGCCGACCTTCAATGTCGATTTCGTCAGTCCGCGGCGGATCAGCAGGCTCGGTGCCGCGCCCTCAAATCCCCAATTCGCTTGCTTGCCCTTTTCGTCCTTGCCCTCCACGTAAAACCAGCTGTGAGGATTCGTCCACTCAATTTTCGTTACCATGCCACTGACGGTGATGGGCTTGTTGATGTCGAACTCGGAGTTGAACGAATGATGCGCGAATAGCGCGGGAGCCAGTAGTGCAGCGGATAAAACGACGATGCCGACAATCTTCATAAATGCTCCTCAGCGCGCCGCGCGTTACTTTGTGGACCTTGCGACGCCCACTCCATTCTCCCAGGCTTTTGTCAAGACCGGTTTCACGACGGCGGCGAATTCCGGATACGCGGACGATTCCGGGCGGTAGTGCAGCTGATCGGGCAGGAACAGATCCTCGCGCAATTTCCCGTGATCGAACAACACGGGGTTCAGGTCAATGAACCCGACATTCTTTGCCGTGCGCGCGTATGCTTCCATCTGCTTGTTGACTTCATCGACGATGTTCCAGCGATCGCGCTTATCGGGAGCCTTATTGATCGACGTGTAATAGATGAACGTTTCCGGCAATTGCTTGTGCACCACGTCGATGAAACGCTTGGTGCGCGCGATGATTGGCTCGGCGTTTTCGCCCGCACCCACATCGTTGCTGCCGCAATAGTAGACGATGATGCGCGGCTTGTAGGGGAACACGAGCTGATTCACGCGATCCAGTTGATCCTGCGTGACCGTGCCGGAGATGGCACGATTCAGAACAGGCAGGGGAGCCATCTGCTCCGTGAGATGCGTCCAGCGCGCGAAAATGCTGCTGCCAACGAACACAATACCCTGGCTCGGTGGACCATCGGCGGCGAACAACGCCGTTGATGCTCCGGACGCAAGAATCGCGGCGAGAACGAAACGGCGCGATGTGTTCATGCAAGTCCTCCTGCGTTACTGATTGGCGAAAACGTAGACCGCACCGGCGCCCATCGCCGAGTTATCCTTCTGATCCGCGTTGATGCCTTTGGCGGTGCTGCCTTCTCCGCGAGCGCCGATGGCCAGCACTTTACCGTCTTTCGAAAGAGCCATCGAGGAACCGAACTCATCGTACGCTTCGGTGTTCGAGCCTTTCATGTAGGCTTTCTGCGTCCAGGTATCGCCCGTGCGCGTAAATAAGTAGAGAGCGCCAGAGTCTTCCGCGCTCTGATCCTTCTGATTGCCGTTGATGCCCTTCGAATTGCCGTTTTCGAGTTGCGCGCCCACCGCGATGGTGTTGCCGTCGCCACTGATCGTCAGGCGCGAGCCGAACCAGTCTTCCTTGCCGGGGTTCGTGGCTTTGATAAATGCCTGTTCCGTCCACTTGCCGTCCTTGCGGACGAAGACGTAAGCCGCGCCCGTGGACGTATCGGTCTTGTATTCGTTGTCGCAGCCCGGAGGATTGATGCCGGTCGCGAAGCAGTCTTCGTCGGCAGCGCCACCAACGATGGTGTTGCCGTCCTGGCTGATGGCCATGTCATAGCCCAGCGAATCGCCGTTTTCGGCGTTGTGCGCCTTGAGATAATCCGTCTGCTTCCACTCGGTTCCCGTGCGCACGAAAACGTAGAGAGCTCCCGAGCCCGGACGCGTGCGATCCTGCACGCCGTTGATCTCGCGTGCTCCGCCGCGTTCGTCGTAGGCGCTTGCGGCCATGACGTTGCCATCGGCGCTGAGGCCTACGGCATAGCCGAAGAGCATCGCGGCCCATGTGTTCGAAGGCTTCACGTAAGCTTGTTGGGCCCATTTGCCGGCGTTGCGCGTGAATACGTACACGGCGCCGGAGGACTGCTGGGAGTTATCTTCCTGATCGCCGTTGACGCCGGTGGCTTTGCTGTCTTCGGAGATCGCTCCGACGGCGAGGTTGTTGCCATCGGCACTGAGAGCGACGGAGAAGCCAAACTGATCGCCTTCATCGGCGTGATCCGGCGTGCTTTTTTCGCCGGTGTTGGAGGCTTTGAGATACGCCTGCTGCGTCCACGTGTTGCCAGTGCGCGTGAAGACGTAAACCGCTCCCGCTTGGGGGATGGACTTGTCGTTCTGGTTGCCGTTGATGCCCTTGGCGTCGCTGGCTTCAAAGTGCGCCGACACGGCCAAGGTGTTGCCGTCCTGGCTCAGCGAAATATGATGGCCGAAGCGAAAGCTCTGTCCGGGGTTCGACGCCTTGAGATAAGCTTGCTGCGTCCACGCGCCATTGCGATTCACGAATACGTACACGGCACCCGCGGAATAGAGCGATGTATCCGCCTGATTGCCGTTGATCCCTTTGGCGTTGCTGCTTTCGTAGGGAGCGCTGACGGCCATGGTGAGTCCGTCGCCGCTGAGCGCGAGGCCGTGGCCTTCGAGAGCTCCGCCGTTGCCAAAGTGATCGTTGGCGTGGGGAGTGGATGCCTTGATGTAAGCAGTCTGCTTCAGCCCCTGGGCGTTGGCCGCGAGGCTGCTACACAGAGCCGCTCCGGCGAGGATATATACCGATAGATGTCGTGTTCTCATTACTCTCCCCAAAACTGCCATTCCTTTATCAGATTACGGAAAAACGGGGATCGGGAGTGTTCGGCTCCCAAGAGAGCGATCGAACGGCCCGATCCCCGATGTACTGTGCAAAACCGCAACGCTGGGCTGCGGACGCTTCTATTGCTCCGCGGGCGGCGTGGTGGGCACGCCAAGGCCAAGCGCGGGACGCTTCGGCTCGTTGGTGCCGTAGTTCGCGGTGCGGAAGAGTTCTTTGCCGCTATCGGTCAATACGACGTTGGCGCGATCCGTCAGGTTCATATACGGCGCGCCGCTCTTTACTTTGCGGCCCGTCAGCGTGATCTTGTCGCCGGGCTTCAGCGTGGAGGTCGTCCAGCCGAATTCCTTAATCATCTGGGCGCGTCCGCCCATCTCGGCCTGCCAGCGAACCATCTTCCCTGCGCTGTCGGGAGCGTCGAAGACGACGATGGAGTGCGGCGTGATCAGCTGCATCTCTACAACCGTGCCCTTCATGACAACAATATTATCTTCGTAGCGTCCGGCATCGCCGTGATGGGCTGAAGCGGGAAAAGCGGCCAGCGCGAGAGCGACGGCGCAAGACAGAGCGAGCATGCGATTCTTCATGGAAAAGGGAGCCTCCCTGGGGGGTAATGTTCTCACGAACTGATATTTCGTGTCAATTATAACAGCGTAGACCTGAGGTTTGTCTGAACGTCATCCTCAGGTTCCAGGCATACGGAAAGACGCTGGAGTGGGCTCTCCGGTTACCGTTGCGCGGGGCGCTTACTCCGCGCGCCACGGGGAGCGATCTTTCCAGGTTCGAAGAGCGTCGCTAGCCCAATCGGTGGATTTGTCCGCGTGGCAAGCGTTGCAGGCGTTCGGAACCTTATCGAGCTTGGTCATCGACGGAGGAACGAAGCGGAACGTGTGCGAACGCACGTTGACGTCGGCCAGCTGCGTGGCGATTTTCGGCATGTGGCAGCTGACGCAATCGTTGCCCGGGGTTCCGGCGCGATGGTGAGTGTGCGCTTCTTGTGTTTGAGTTTCAATGGACGGCGCATGCGGACCGTTCGGCGAAGAGGGTCCGTGGCATTCCAGGCAGACGACGCTGGTGGGCTTGATGAGCTGCGCACGGTTGTCCGTACCGTGGACGTCGTGACAAGAAAAGCAGGTGACGCCGTGCGCATACATGGCGCTTTGGACGAAATCGTTCCCCTGCATGCGATTCTTGTGCGCGGTGCCATCGGCAAAGTGCGTGAAGGTGGTCTCACCCAGTTTGTGTTCTTCCAACTGCCAGAAATCGCGTAGATTTTTGCCGACTTCGTAGCCGACGGGCCAATCGGCATACACGCCGTTCATGGGCTTCTGCGGAGGCTGGCCCTGCGAATGACACTGGATGCAGGTGTCGTTGGCGGCGACCGTATCCAGTCGAGCCGGGTTCACGATGTTCGCGCGCGAAGGCTTCGCAACGTGATCGCTGCCGGGGCCGTGGCAGCGCTCGCAGCCGACGTTCCATTCCGTCACTGTCTTGGTTTGCAGATTGAGATTGGTGGAGTGGCATCCATCGCACAGGGCGCTGGTGGGGCGCTTGGCGTTTTCGGGCGGATAAAATTTCACCCACCAATCGGTGTTATCGGCAACGCGGTAAGCGCGCCAGATTTGATGCGTGACGTCCCACTGCGCGTCGAGCGGATAATAATCGTCACCGACCTTCTTGAAATAGCGCTGCTTCCAGATGCTGCCGTAAACCAGGCCGATGTCTTCTTTTTTGAAATTGACGAGAGGGTCCGGCTTGGAGAGGTCGGGAAGAATAGCGTCGGGGTGCTCGCGCGGATCGCGCACGATGTTGGCCATGGGCGTTTTCTGCCAGCGCGCGTAAGTAGCGGCGTGACAGGTGCGGCAGGCGGCGGATCCTGTGTAGGTAGCGGCGCTCGAGAACGACGCGAATAGAAGCACGAGGATCGTGACGAGTGCGAACATTTGGCCTCTCCCTGATTTGGATACGGGATTGAGATGCGACTTAAATATATGATGCGCTATCGGACTCACTTCACGCTCACGGCCATTTTTGGGCGCCGTGCAAGATGCGAAGGACTTCGATGTCGTTCGTGCGGGGTCGATAGATGATCACGAATGGCAGCCCGGAAATAACGAGTTCCCGCGTGTCGGGCTTGCGCCCAGGACGGCCGCGATAGGGGTGAGTGCTTAACGACTCGGCCGCATCGTAGATCGTCAGAGCCATCCTGCGCGCCTGCGTAGGGCTGAAGCGCACCTGAGTTTAATCGCTAATCTGCGTCAGGTCGAAAGCCGCAGAACTCGTCCAACGAATCGGCATGGAGCCAGCTTCAGCCGGGATACCGCCGGTCGATCAAGCTGCGGATGTGCGCGTGTTCGACGAACTCGCCACGATCGGCAGCCGCGATACCTTCATCCACTTTTTGCAAAAACCATTCGTCGTAGTCGACCAGGTTTTGGGCCGCTTCTTGCAAAAGCGCTTCCGCCGGACGACCTTGCGCGGCGGCGAGACGCGACAGTTTCGCCTCAAGCTCAGGATTCAAGCGAACGTCCATGCTGTCAGTCTAAGCAGAAGTTGCTGCGGTGTCAAAGCTCGTTCGTCTGCGCTGCCTAGGCTACTTCAGTACCTTCACGCTGGTGGGCTGCGTCTGATTGCAAGCCATGCTTTCGGTGACGCCAGAGGCGACTTCGCCGCAAATATTGGTGATGGCCGTGCGTTCCGCGAAATCCCTGGTGGTGGCGGAGGCGATGCGGCAGAGCGAGCGCCCGTTGAAGGTCATGCAAACCTCCACCTTGTTCTGCGAAAGATTCATGGTGGAGTAGGCGATGGCCGCCAGGAAGATGACGACGAAGGCGATGCCGATCCAGACGGGTTTCTTCATAAGAACCTAGTGCGCCGCCGCGGCACCTTCGCGGAAGAAGGCGCCCATGTTGCGGAATTTTTTGTAGCGCTCGTCCATGAGTTGGGCGGGTGAGATGCCTGCGAGCTCCGCCAGAGCTTGTCGCAATGTGCTGCGGACGGCGTCGGCCGCAGCGTCGGCGTCGGTATGCGCGCCTTCGCCCGGCTCGGGAATAATGGCGTCGATCAAGCCGAGCTTCAGGAGATCCTGCGCGGTCATCTTGAGAGCGGCCGCAGCGTCAGGGGCGCGGCCCGAATCGCGATAAATGATTGCGGCGCAGCTTTCCGGAGAGATGACGCTGTAGACGGTGTTCTCCAACATATATATGCGATTGCCGACAGCGAGGCCGAGTGCTCCTCCGCTGCCGCCTTCGCCGATCACGACGACGATTACGGGCACGCCGAGGCGCGACATCTCGCGCAGGTTAAACGCGATGGCTTCGGCTTGGCCGCGCTCTTCGGCGTCGATGCCGGGATAAGCGCCGGGTGTGTCGACCAACGTAATGATGGGGCGCGAAAATTTCGCGGCAAGCTCCATGAGGCGGAGCGCCTTGCGATAGCCTTCGGGGCGGGGCATGCCCCAATTACGCAGGACCTTTTGCTTCGTGTCGCGACCCTTCTGTTGGCCAATGATCATCACAGGCTGTTCATCAAAACGCCCCATACCGCCGACGATGGCTTGATCGTCGGCAAAGCGGCGGTCACCGTGGAGTTCGTGAAATTCGGGGAAGAGGCGCTGGATATAATCGAGCGCGTGGGGGCGCTTAGGATGACGCGCAAGTTGGACGCGCTCCCAACTGGGGTTCGTGGCTCGGGGGGAAACAGAAGGATCAGCCATGCAATCGACGCTTAGTTCGCCAGCACTTCCACGGCCTCGGGCCCACAGATGCGGGCGACCTCGGCGCGAAACGCTTTGTCGGGACGAACCTTCGCGGCTACATCCAGGATAACCGAG
This sequence comes from uncultured Acidobacteriia bacterium, assembly GCA_903892565.1. Taxonomy (GTDB): domain Bacteria; phylum Acidobacteriota; class Terriglobia; order Bryobacterales; family Bryobacteraceae; genus Palsa-187. The sequence continues at coordinate 15,303 of CAITIX010000315.1, read as the reverse complement.
AAGTCGCGCGGCTTTTCCAGGCGCAGGCGAACCTCGCTCTGGCCGGGCTTGCTGCGGAAGAGCGCTTCGAGCGCCGTGGCGCGGTCCGCAGCTGTCGTTCCACTCGTGGACCCGTTGACGGGAACGCGAATGGAAATCACCGAAGGCAGATTCACGCGTGCGACGTCGAGCGGCACAATATCCTGAATGTTGATTTTCGGAGGCCCGCTTTCTTCGGGAAGTACAAGGCCGCGAACCAGCACGGCTTTGTCCTCAATGAGCGACGTATTCAGGCGGTCAAACTGCGTCGAGAAGACCATCGCTTCGATGGCACCTTCGAGGTCTTCGATCTGCAGGGACGCCCAGGGCTTGCCTTCCTTGGTGCGGCGGCGCGCCACGCCGACGAGCACACCGCAGAGCGCGACCTCAGTGCCCTTGCTGAGTCCTTCGAGCGCGGCAGTGGTGTGCGTGGCGAGCTCGGAGACTTTATCCATGTACGAATCCAGAGGATGGCCGGTGACGTAGAACCCGAGCATCTCCTTTTCGCTGGTGAGCTTTTCCTGCGGCGTCCAATCGGAGACGTTCGGCAGTGTGTGATGCGCGGTGGGCTGTTCTTCGATGAGGGCCGCGAACAAGCCGGACTGGCCGCTTTCGCGATCGCGCGAGGCGCGGATGCCGTTTTCCATGGCGCTATCGATGGCGGCCATCATTTGCGCGCGCGTGCCATTGAGCAGGTCCATGGCGCCGGCTCGGATGAAGCTTTCAATCATGCGGCGATTGACGGCGCCGAGATCGACGCGCTCGCAGAAATCGTAGAGCGAAGCGAACGGCCCATCTTTTTGAATCGCGTTGACGATGGATTCGACCGCGTTGCCGCCGACGTTTTTGATGGCGCCGAGTCCGAAGCGGATGCTATCGCCGTCGGGCGTGAAGTTGAAGGCCGAGGCGTTCACATCCGGCGGGAGCACCTTGATGCTCATTTCGCGGCATTCGTTGATGTACTTCACGACCTTCGCCGTGTTGCCGGTTTCCGACGTCAGCAGGCCGGCCATGAACTCGGTGGGATAGTGGGCCTTGAGGTACGCGGTCACATACGCCAGATACGCATACGCAGCGGAGTGCGACTTGTTGAAGCCGTAGCCCGCGAATTTTTCCATCTGGTCGAAAATCTTTTCGGCCTTCTTCGGAGGATGTCCGTTGGCTTTCGCGCCGTCGACGAACTTGGCGCGCTGCTTGGCCATTTCCTCGATCTTCTTCTTACCCATCGCCCTGCGCAGAAGGTCGGCTTCACCCAGCGAGTATCCGGCGATGCGATTGGAAATCTGCATCACCTGCTCCTGGTAGATCATGACGCCGAAGGTTTCTTCGAGGATCTCCTTCATCTCCTTGACGTCGTACACCACTTCTTTGCGGCCGTGTTTGCGATCGACAAAGTCATCGATCATGTCCATGGGACCGGGACGATAGAGCGCGTTGAGCGCGATCAGATCCTCGATGCGATCCGGTTGGTAGCGGCGCAGAACGTCGCGCATGCCGCCGGATTCGAACTGGAACACGCCGCTGGTGTAGGCTTTGCTGAAAACCGCTTCGAAGGTCTTCTTGTCGGTGAGCGGGATGTCCTCGATGGTCATCCGCACGCCGCGATGCTTGTCTATTAATTTAAGAGCATCAGCGATGATCGTGAGCGTGGTGAGCCCGAGGAAGTCCATCTTGAGCAGGCCCAGTTTTTCCAGGCCCACCATGTCGTACTGCGTGACAATTTCGTCTTTGTTCGTCTTGTAAAGCGGAACAAGCTCACGCAGAGGCTGCGGCGAAATCACCACGCCCGCCGCGTGGACGCTGGCGTTGCGCGCCATGCCTTCGAGGCGCCCTGCGATTTCGAGAACGTCCTTGATCTTCGGATCGCGCGCCGCAAGATCGTCAATCTGCGGTTCCATCTCACGCGCCTGCTTCAACTTGATGTTGAGGGGCATGGTTGGAATCAGCTTAGTGATCTTTTCTACTTCCGAGAAGCCGATATCGAGCGCACGACCGACGTCTTTGATGGCCGCGCGCGCGCCGAGCGTTCCGAACGTGATGATCTGGGCGACTTGCTCGCGCCCGTATTTTTCGGTGACGTACTGAATCACTTCGCCGCGCCCGCGCGTGCAGAAATCGATGTCGATATCAGGCATCGAAATGCGTTCGGGATTCAGGAAGCGCTCGAACAGCAGGCCGTAGTGCAGGGGATCGATATCGGTGATCTCCATCGCATAGCTGACCAGGCTGCCCGCGGCGGAGCCGCGTCCGGGGCCCACGGGAATGCCGCGCTGCTTCGAAAAACGAATGAAATCCCAGACGATGAGGAAGTAGCCGGAGAACTTCATCTGCTGGATCGTCTTGATTTCGCGATCCAGGCGTTCGGCGTATTCTGCGAGATCGTGCTTCAGTGCGCCCTGCGCGGCGAGGGCTTCGAGACGCATGCGGCGCTTTTCGAATCCCTGACGCGCCACGTATTCGAAGAAGCTGTCGGTGGTGTGCTCGGGCGGAATGGGGAACTTCGGAAAGGGCTCGGAAACGGGCTGGAGCTTGAGCTGGCAGCGCTGGGCAATATCATACGGACGATCAACCGCGTGCTCCACTTCGCCGAAGAGCTTCATCATCTCTTCGCGCGTCTTGAGGTAGAAAGCCTCCTGCTCGAAGCGCATGCGGTTCAGGTCCGACATGGTCTTGCCGGTCTGGATGCACAACATCACTTCGTGCGCGCGGGCATCGGACTTGCGCAAGTAATGCGAATCGTTCGTGGCAACAAGCGGAATGCCTGTGTCGGACGCGAGCCGGTTGATCAGGGGCAGAACTTTGGCGTCCGGCTCCAGGCCGTGGTCCTGCAGTTCCAGAAAGAAATTGTTCTTGCCGAAGAGGTCCGTGTATTCGTAGGCCAGGCGGCGGGCGTCTTCGTAGCGATCCTGTAAGAGCGTCTCGTTCACGTCACCGCGCAGGCAGGCGGAGAGCGCGATCAGGCCCTTGGAGTGGCGCGAAAGCAGGTCCTTATCGATGCGCGGCTTGTAGTAGAAGCCCTCTAGATAGCCAGTGGAGACAAGCTGAATGAGGTTGCGATAGCCTTCCTGGTTCTCGCACAGCAGCACGAGATGGTTATAGCGGTTGGAGTCGCTTTTATCCTTGATGCCTTGCTGCGCGACGTAGACCTCGCAACCGATGACGGGATGGATGCCCTGTTCCTTGGCGTTGTTGTAGAACTCGACGGCGCCGAAGAGATTGCCGTGATCGGTCATCGCGACGGCGGGCATTTTCTGCTCGGCGACGATCTTCATCATCTGCGAAATTTCGCACGCGCCATCGAGGAGCGAGTAATCGGTGTGGCAATGAAGATGAACGAACGGATTCGGCATAACGGACTACTTAAGGGAGCACATCGGGGCTCGCCGCAGGGGAGAATTTCAGTATAGCTCCGGGAGCTGACGAGGGCACTTAGTAGCGTTCGTAGTCCCTATACGGTTCCAGCAAAGAGTCTGATGGGTTGGCCGGATCGTATCGCACGAGCAGCTTCCTCTCCGCAAGCGTAGTTCGAGCAAGCTGCGCGTCTTGCAGCGAGTTGAACTCTTCGAAGTACCAGCCCGAATATCGCCGATGTCCAACCATATATGAATAGGGCATGTGCAATTGATACCTCGTAACTTCGTCCGGACCGCAGGTTTCCCTGATATTGCCTTTCTCGCCTGTCATCTCGACCATCGGCCAACCTAGCGATTGCTTGGATTTTTGTTTCCGGAGAAGCTGGCGCACCGCTTCGAGCGTCAGGATGACGAAGACTACGAACAGTGCAGCAAATACTGCCACGTTGTAGGAAAAGCCAGCGATAGAGTGGGTGCTGAGATCTTGCGTCACGTGGGCTAGATACGAGTCTAATCGAAAGACGTCATACTCAAAGCATGTTGTCGATCCGCCTAGATCCTGACGTTGAGCAGCGCCTGGAAACTCTTGCGAAGCGCACGGGCCGGACGAGGAGCTCTCTCGTGCGAGAACTGATCGAAAGCAATCTGGAAGATCTGGAAGATCGCTATCTTGCCGAGGCGCGCATAGGAAAACGCCGCTCTGCGCTCACGGGCCGTCAGGTTCGCAAGCAACTCGGGCTTGCCCGCTGAGCCTGCGCAGTGAACTGGACCATTGAATACGATCCCGAGGCGCTGAGCGACCTCAAGAAGCTGGATCGTTCCGTCCAGCGCGAGATCCTCGATTACATGGATCAGCGCATAGCAGCCGCGGAGAATCCTCGTCAATTTGGAAAGCCATTGCGCGGAAGCAGATTCGGCTTGTGGCGCTATCGCGTGCGCGATTATCGGATCATCTGCGAGTTGCAGGATCAACGATTGGTTGTCTTGGTGGTGACTGTGGGCCATCGCCGCACCGTCTACGGAAATTGATCCCGGCGCGGATTGACCGGCGACCACTGAGGCACTCCGCCCTTGCGGAATGCGTGACAATTATAAATGAAGGAAAATTCCCCACAATAATGTGGACCAAGCTGCATTGGATTGACGGACCTTGGCAGGGCAAGCTCGCGCTGGCGGCGCGTCCGCGCGGCGGTGAGTGGCTCGACGATGAGATGGCGAGTTGGCACCGCGAAGGCATCGGCACCGTGTTCTCTTTGCTCACGCCGGAAGAAGAGAGCGATCTTGACGTCGCGGCGGAAGCGGCAACCGCAAAATCCCATGGGATGCAGTTCTGGTCGTTCCCGATCCTCGATCGCCAGGTCCCGGATTCCGAAAGCACTCTTTCGGACGCACTACGAAAGCTGGAGGCTGAACTGGAGGCCGGTGGCAACGTCGTTGTCCATTGCCGTCAGGGAATCGGACGCACAGGCCTTGTCGCCGCGTGTTTGCTCGTGATGAACGGCGTCGAACCCGAAGCGGCGGTGCAGCGCTTGAGTGGAGCGCGTGGGGTGTCTGTGCCCGAAACGTCCGAGCAGCGCCAGTGGATCGATCAATACGCCAGAGCTTTCGCCGCAGCGCACCATCACTCGTAAATTTGTATGTCCGAACGCCCGCCACTGAAGCCACTGCATGCGGAGCTTGTTCGATCAAAGCTGGCCGTCTTTGAAAAGCTCTCTTCTGACGTGCTGAAGAAATCTCTGGCGCCGGGAAACGAGCATAGTCTGAAGACACGTCCAGACGGCACAATGCTGGACGGCCACCATCGAGTCCACGTGCTCAGGGAACGCGGTGAGGATGTCGATGCGTTGCCGCGTGAAGTGATTGAACGAGATCGCTAGCGCCTGTTGTACACTGAAGGTGTTCGCTGGAGGTGGGTCTTCTCGAGTAGACTGCTCCCTAGTTCTGGACGCTGGCAGTTTCTGCCGAATGTTTTGCTCCGCTCAGCGGAGAAGGGCTTTTGCGGCCTGATTACGGCCCTATTCCCCGATGATTGCCGCGTCTGCGGCGAACCCCTTAAAGAAGTTTCCCGGATACCGGTGTGCTCGCGCTGCCTGCACGAGCCCGAGGCGATGGACGCCGAATTCTTCTGCGTCGCCTGCAAGACTCCGTTCCTCAATGAACATCCTTTAGATAAAGACGGCCGCTGTGCGCTGTGCCGCTTGGGCGTGGCGGGATTCGATGGCGTGTATACGTTTGGGTCCTACGAAGGCACGCTGCGGACGCTGATTCATCTCTTCAAATACGAAAAAGTCCATGCGCTGGCCAGGCCGCTGGGCGAGTTGCTGGCGAGGTCGATCCCCAGGGAAGAGAAGTTCGATGCCGTGGTCGCGATGCCGCTGCACTGGCGCAGGCGATGGACGCGGGGGTTCAATCAATCCGACCTGCTTGCCAGGGAGCTTGCGCGGAGGTGGGGCATACCGGTGGTAGGGGCCGTGCGCCGCGTGAAGGCGACCGTCCCCCAAGCCGCATTGACCAATGCGAAACGCCGGAAGAACATGTCCGGTGCTTTCATCCCGAGCCGCCCGCTCTTGCACAGAGTCTTGGGCGGCTTTTCCTTTATCCCCGGGCTAACGCCGCGGGGTTTTGCGCACAGCGAACGCGTGGTGCGCGATCCCAAAGATGGAACCGTCCGTAAGGGCGGGGATGAGGTAGCTACAAAAAAAATTCTTCAGGGCGCTCGGGTCTTGTTGATCGACGACGTGATGACGACGGGCGCGACGGCGGCGGCTTGCGCTCGTGCACTGAAGCGAGCCGGAGCGAAGCATGTGACGCTCGGGGCGGTCGCTCGCACAGATCGGCGCGTGGCGCTGACGGATTTTGAGTTCGAAGAAGTTGCGGTAGCCGGAGATTCAACGGACGCCGCTTCTCAAGACAAGAAACGCACGAAGACCGCAGGAGGAACAACAACGTGATAGCGATGCATCGAACGCAAGAACGTTTGCACAAGCCCGTGCTGGTTTTAAACGCCAGCTACGAGCCCATCAATGTGTGCGCGGCGCGCAGGGCGCTGGTGCTGGTGTTAAAGGGCGTGGCTTCCGCCGAGGAGCACTCCCTGGCGCATGTCCATTCGGCGCGGCAAAACATCAAGGTGCCGAGCGTGATCCGCTTGCTGGAGTATCGCCGCATTCCGATGCAGGCGCGGTCGCTTTCGCGCAAGAACATTTTGATGCGCGATCGTTACACGTGCCAGTATTGCGCCAAGACCATGAGCTCGAATGAGCTGACGCTCGATCATGTGATCCCGCGCTCGCGCGCCGGTGGCACGACGTGGGAGAACCTCGTGGCCTGCTGCCATACCTGCAACAACAGGAAGGGCAGCCGCACGCCGGAAGAAGCGGGGATGAAACTGGCGAAGGTCCCCAAGCCGTTTAGTTTGCATACCAGCCGCCATTTGATGAGGCTGCTGGGCAAGAGCGACGATCAGTGGCGGAAGTATCTTTTTTATTAAACTGCTTTACTAACTGTCACGACGCCTGCCGCACGCCTTGCTACTTAGAGCCTGGGTCTTGATATAAAATCAAAGCCGGTGTTGGAGTGCGTGCGGACGGGCTGTGTTCGCCTCGCCTTCACAGGAGGCATCAAAGATGAAATCCATGACGCGGCGCGGGGTTTTGCAGACGATGGGAGCGGGTGCGGCCGCAGCCGTTTTGCCGATGCGCGCGAGGGCTGCTGAGGCGGCGAAGATCAGTCCGGTGACGGAGAAGCTGGCGGCTTACATGAGCGCTGCGCGCGAGAAGGAACTGCCGGCCGATATCGTCGATCACGCGAAGTATCACATCCTCGATACGTTGGCCGCGATGATTTCGGGCGCGGATCTGCCTCCGGGAAGAATCGCCTTGAAGTTCGCCGCCGCGCACAAGGGCGAAATGGTGGCGACGGTGGCGGCATCGAACATTGTCTGCGGTCCGCTGGAAGCTGCGATGGCGAACGGCATGCTGGCGCACTCCGATGAAACGGACGATTCGCACGCGCCTTCGCATTCGCACCCGGGATGCGCGACCATTCCGGCGGCGCTCGCGGCGGGCGAACAGTTCGGCATCAGCGGGACGCACTTTTTGCGCGCGGTGACGCTGGGCTATGACATTGGCACGCGCGTGACGACGACGCTCGGGGCATTGAAGTATCAAATGGAGACGCACAGGAGCTCGCACAGCATCGCGGAAAATTTCTGCGCTGCGTCGGCCGCGGGCTGCGCGGCGAGTCTGGATCCAAGGCAGATGCGCTTCATTCTGGATTACGCGTCGCAGCAGGCGTCGGGCATTGCGGCGTGGGAGCGCGATACGGAACACATCGAGAAATCGCTCGTGTTTGCGGGGCATCCGGCGCGCAATGGTGTGAGTGCGGCGCTGCTGATCCAGATTGGCGGCAGCGGCGTGGAGGATATTTTTGCGGGGACGGATAATTTCCTGCTGGCGTATGCGCCGAAGTCCGATCCCGGTATTTTGATCGACAAGCTGGGCGAGCGCTTCAATGTGAAGGAGACCACGATCTAGAAGTGGACGGTGGGGTCGCCGATTCAGGCGCCGCTTGATGCCGTGGAGAATTTGCGCAAGCGGCATCCGTTCGAGGCCGCGCAAGTGGAGCACATCCGCGTGCGCGTGTCGTCGAGCGAAGCGAATACGGTGAATAATCGCGACATGCCGGATATTTGCCTGCAGCACATGATCGCGGTGATGCTGCTCGACAAGACCGCGAGCTTCGCGGCGGCGCACGATAAGGCGCGCATGCAGGATCCCGTGGTGCTGAAAGAGCGCGCGAAGGTCGAGCTCTTTTTCGATGAGGAGCTCGAGAAGCTCATCCCCAAGCGCGTGACCATTATTGAAGTGAAGCTGACGGACGGCACGCAGTTGACGGAGCGCGTCGAGGCCGTACGCGGTACGCCGGATAATCCCATGACGAAGGACGAAGTCGCGACGAAGGCTCGCGATCTGGTGGCTCCGTCGTTAGGCGCGGCGAAGGCGGACAAGCTGATTTCGACGATCTGGAATATCGAGGCGGTGAAGAATATTCGCGAACTGCGGTCGCTCATCCAGAAGGGTTGATGCCGAAGGGTGGATCCAGAAGGGTGGATCCAGAAGGGTTAAGCGCGGGCTGCGGCAGAACAGCAGATCCCTCGACTTCGCTCGGGATGACACACGTGGGGATTGGGGAAAAAGCAAGAAGTTCTTCCTGCGAAGACGTTTAGCTCTTGCGGCTTTCGACGAGCGTTTCGGCGGGAGCGGACGACGTCACGCCGGCTTGCTCGGGGAGATCGATACCCGTGGTGGTGCCTTCGCCCAGGCGGCTATCGACCCACATTTTGTAGTCGTCTCCATAGAGCACCTGCAGGCGTTCGTTCACGTTGCTGACGCCGATGCCCAGGTCGAACAGATTTGCGAGTTTCTCCTCCGGGATGCCGATGCCGTCGTCTTCCACAGTGATGAGCAGGCGGCCCGCGGCGAGGCGGCTACGCACGCGGATGGTCCCGCCTTCCACTTTGCTGGAGAGTCCGTGACGGATGCTGTTTTCGACGATGGGCTGCAGGAGCATGCTGGGCACGAGCATGTCGAGCGTTTCGGGATCCACCTCGCGGAAGAAGCGGAGCTTGTCGCCGAAGCGGACCATTTCAATCGCAAGGTAGTCGTCGATGAAAGAGAGCTCTTCGGCAAAGGTGGTGAGATTGTCCTGCTGGCGCAGCAAGCGTCGCAGGATTTTCGAAAGCTTGTAGACCACTTGGCGCGCCTGCTCCGGATCCAGGCGAATCAGCGAGGCGACGGAGTTCAGCGTGTTGAAGAGAAAATGCGGGTTGATCTGGCGGCTGAGTGCCGCCAGACGAGCCTGGTTTAGGTGCAGCTGTTGTTGTTCGAGCTTCTTCTCATTGCGGCTGCTGTTCCATATTTTGATGGGCAATGCGGTGGCGAACAGCGTTGTGAGATACACGGCAACGGTGAGCCACGGGCTGTGTTCCTGCCAATGTTCCTGCAGCGCGAAAACACCCTTGGTTGGGAATACGGCGTTGAGCGAAGAGCGCAGTAGCTCGGCGAGCGCGATCATCAAAACGCAAATAATGCTGAACGCCGGCAGGCGTAGATCGCCCTTTCGCAGCAAGCGCACGAGCGCGAGATCCGGGAACATGGTGAACTTCCAGATGAATTCCTTGTCGGGCGCGACGTCGCGAAGCAGTCCTCCGAGAACTCCGACCGCCGCGAGCAACGTCATGGACATGAGCTCGCCGTTGAGCATGGCGGGAATCGAGATCAATACGCCGGAAAGCAGACCCGTTACGTAGCCGCCGAGCATGCCAATGGCAAGGCTGCCTTCTAGGCCGAGATCGACGGCTTGGTACGCATCGTGCGTCATGATGCGCGTGGCGACACCCGAGCCGAAGATCACCGCGCACACGATTGCCATTTGAACGCGCTGCGTGAGCGTGCGCTCCTCGCGCATCAGCATGCGTTGAAAGCGTCCGCTGCGCGTCAATAAGCTGGCGAGCGATGCCGCAACGGCCAGCTTGACGAGCAGAATCACTAAGTATTGTTGGAGCATGCGCCGCTGCCGATCATTATAATGAGAATATCCGCACCAAATGTTCGGGCTCGCGCGATGTGAGCCCGCCTAGACGATTCCGTGACATCCACACTTACATTACGCAAGGTTGCCGAAGCCGATTTTCCTAGTAGATTCGGACATTTTCGTATCCTCGGCTTCGAGGGAACAACGGGCAGCGAGACGGAAGAATCCGTCGTGCTGCGCATGGGCGATATTTCGGATGCGGCTCCGGTGCTGGTGCGTATCCATTCGCAGTGCCTGACGGGCGATGTATTCCACAGCCTGCGCTGCGATTGCCGGGAGCAGTTGGAGATTGCTCTCGAGGCGATTGCGCGCGAAGGTCGCGGACTGCTGATCTACGAAGAGCAGGAAGGCCGCGGCATCGGGCTGATGAACAAGCTGCGCGCCTACGAATTACAGGATCACGGCGCGGATACGGTGGAGGCGAACGAGCAACTCGGATTCAAGGCCGATATGCGGGATTATGAGATGCCTCCGGCGATTCTCAAGTATTTGGGCGTGAAGGCGGTGCGCTTGATGTCGAACAATCCGGAAAAGATTCAAGCCCTGGAAGCGGCGGGCATCCGAGTGGTCGAACGAGTTCCGTGCATCGCGGAGCCGATGGGTTCGACCGAACATTACATGCGGACGAAACGAGAAAAGCTCGGGCACCTGCTGGATCCCCAGTAGCGCGATTGCCTCTTGCGCGGCGTTGCCGCAGCTACCGGATGGATAGGATCTGGAACAGGTTGCTGTAGTCGTCGGTCCACGGGCGGAACTTGGCGACGGGCTTGGTGGGGTGCATGTCCGCATCGCCGAAGCTCGAGCTCTTGAAGAAATCCTTGTTGGACGTCACGAGCACCCAGGTGGAAGAAGACATGTACGAGGCCTCTTCGCCGTCGTCGTCCACGGTCATCGCCGTTTTCCCGTAGGCGACGGCATCGCCCAGGCAGACGGGTTCCAGATTCAGGTAACGGTTTGAGATGTGGAGCGCGAGAACTCCATCGGGTTTCAGATGCTTCCAGTAAATCGCCATGGCTTCGCGCGTCAATAAGTGAACCGGGATCGCGTCGCTGGAAAATGCATCGACGGCCATGAGGTCGAAGTTTTGCGGCTCCTGGCGTTCCAGGGTGAGCCGCGCGTCGCCCATCAAGATCTGTTTGTCTGCGTCAGAGTGAGGATAGAAGGTGAACCACTTCTGGGCGATCATCTCGATCAGGGGATTGATTTCGTAAACGCGAACGTAGTCGCCTTTGCGCCCGTAGTTCGTGGTGACGCCGGAGCCGAGTCCGATGAGTCCCATGCGAACGGGCCCGCCCGCCTGAATGGCCTTGATCGCCCGGCCAATGCCGGAATTCTTGCCGTAGTATGACGTGCTGACGTACTTGAGCACGGGATCCACCAGTTGCGATCCGTGATTGATGGTGCCGTGCATGAGCGTGCGCTCAGCGTAAGGCTCCGTTGGTGCGTCCTGACGGACGTCCAACGGTCCGTAGAAATTGCGGACGCGCAGGAGGACGCCCTTGTTGAGCTCGCGTTCCTTGCGTCCGACGTAGCCGGCGAGGAATCCGATACCGACGATGATCGCGATGCGTACAGGCAGAGCGCCGAGCTTCGGGAGATACGCATTCCATGCGGCGATCAATGCAAGCACTCCGCAGGCGACGAGCCCGATTTCCAGCTCGAAGTAGGTGACGAAGATGCGGGGCGCGATCAGCGCGACGAAGACTCCGCCGATGGCGCCGCCCACGGACACCATAAGGTAAAAGAGCGTAAGATGCTTCGGAGCGGGTCGGCGGCGCGCAAGCTCACCATGGCACAGCATGCAGCAGACGAAGAGGCCGCCGGCGAATCCGGGGATCGCCCACTTGATGGTCAGGTTTCCCTCGGCGGCGTAAATCATATACGCCATTCCGCCGAGCGCGGGAAACAGCAGCGGGATGAAGAGCCAGCGGTGATAGAAGCGTCCGCTTTCAAAGCAGAAGATGAACGTCAAGAGGTAGATCGCAAGCGGCAACACCCAAAGCAACGGGATGGGCGCGACGTTCTCGCTCATGTGATTGGTTACGGCGATCAGCAGCACCGAAGCGCAAGCGGCGAGCGAAACCCACAGCAGCAGTTGCAGGAATCCGGGAGCGGAATCGGTATCCGATGCCGCCGACAGGTTCGCTAAATCCGAACTCGCGGCGGAGTTCGATGAGGCGTCCTTGCTGACCCATGCCGTGAACGCGCACACCAAGGCAAACGCGACGTATGCGGTGCTCCAAGAGTAGGCCTGCATGCGCGAGGCCATCTGCGGTTCCACGACGAACGGGAAGCTCACCAGCGCGAGGAGCGATCCAAAATTGGAGAGCGCAAAGAGCCGGTATGGGATCCCTGATCCAGAACGTCGCACGTACCAAGCCTGCAGCAAAGGACTCGTGGACGAGAGCAAGAAGTAGGGCAGGCCAATGGTTGCGCCCAGCAGCAGAAGAATTCGGAACGTGGGATCGCCGGATTCCGTGGGCCGCCATATGGGGTTGGGCAAAATCGGGAGCAAGAGACAACTTCCCGCGAGCAACGCCACGTGAAGGATCATCTGGCTGCGGGCTTTTAAGAAGCGGATGGAAACGTGCGCGTAGGCGTAGCCGGCCAACAGCAGCAGTTGGAAGAACAACATGCTGGCGCTCCAGACCGCGGCCGATCCACCGAACCACGGCAGAATAATCTTGGCGATCAAAGGCTGGACTTGGAACAACAAAAAGGCGCTGAGAAAAATCGTGATCGCGTAGAGAGCCATGTTGTAGGTGGGTGTGCTATTTCAGGATCGTAATCAGGTTGCTAAAGTCGTCGGTCCAGCCGCGGAAGCCGGGCTTGGGCTTCAGGGGGAACGTGCCCGACGTTTTGAAATTTTGATGCTTGAAAAAGTTCGGGTCGTGGTTGAGGATCGTCCAGGTGGAGCCGCTATAGAAAGGCTCTTCGTCGCCTTCATCCTCCACCTTGATACCACTCCAGCCGATTTCCGTCATGGATTGCGAAACCACCGGTTCCAGATCCAAATAGCGATTTGAAATGTGGACGGCGAGAACGCCATCCGGCTTCAGATGGCGCAAGTACGTTTGGTAGGCCTCGCGCGTGAGCAGGTGCGCGGGAACGGCGTCGCTCGAGAAGGCGTCCATCGCGAGAAAGTCGAGCTGCTCGGAAGGAATGGATTCCAGAATGAGGCGCGCATCCCCCATCAAAACACTCTTTTCCGCGGGAGTGCCGTTGACGAAGCCGAACTGGTGCGTGGCGATGTCCAGAATCAGCGGATTGATTTCGTAATAGTGCAGCGTGTCGCCTGCATTGGCAAGCGTCGCGGTAACGCCGGCGCCCAGGCCCAGAATTCCGATGCGGATCGCTCCGCGGGTTTCATGCAGCGTGCGCAGCGCCCGGGAAATGCCGGAGCCGCTGCCGAAATAAGAAGTGGGGATGCGGTCGGATCCGGGTCGCGAGAGCTGCGTGCCGTGATCGATGGTGCCGTGTACGAGGACGCGTTCGGCGGGAGAGCCGTAATCGCCTTCTTTATCGTCACGCACGTGGAGGACGCCGTAGAAGTTGCGCACGGAGCGTACGAAGGTGCGATCTTTCTTCACCTGTGCGCGTCCCAGATAGCCGGCAAACCCGATGGTGACCAGCACCAGTGCAACGCGAATCCACACGGCGCGCGCTTCTCGCGGAGCTCCCGGCGTCTGCGGAGCCTTGTTCCAGAAAACACAAGTGACTAGAGCCAGAACCGCTACCAGCGCGATGGGCAGTTCCAGATAATCCTGGAAAACACGGGGCGAGATGAATGCCACAAACATGCCGCCCACGGCGCCGCCCACGGAAACCATCAGATAGAACTGCGTCAGGAATTTCGGATGAGGACGCCGCTTGGCGAGCTCTCCATGGCACACCATACAGCACACGAAGAGAGAGGCGCACAATGCGGGGATCAGGCGCTTGATGTCGGTGTTGTTCTCATACCAGGTGATGCCGTAGCTAAATAGGCCCAGTGCGCCGACCAGCAGCGGCAGGAACAGCCAGCGCGGATAGAGCTTGTCGCTTTCAAAGCACAGGATGAAGCTCAGGAGGTACAAGCTGAGCGGCACAACCCACAGCAGCGGAATCGGAGCGACGTTCTGCGTTAGATATGTCGTGACGGCTAACAATAGGACCGAGGCGCAGGAGGCCAAGCCGATCCATAGAAATTTTTCGGCGAGCGACGGCGCCACAGCCGCAGCGTCGGCCGCATCGGCTTCCGGGGAGGAGGTTGTCTCCGAGGTTGTGTCCGATCCAGCTTCTTTGCTTTTCCATGCAGCCAGCGCGCAGGCGATGGCGAAGGCCAGGAATCCCCAGGACCATGCCACAGCCTGGCTGTGCAGCGTCAAGCGCGGTTCCACCAGCGTGGGATAGCTCAACAGCGCCAGCAAGGATCCAAAGTTCGAGAGCGCGAACAGGCGATACGGAATCGCGCCCTTGTGCGTGCGCACGTACCAAGCTTGCAATAGCGGACTGGTGGCCGAAAGAATCGCGTAGGGCAATCCGACGGTGGCCGCGAGCAGCAACAGAATGCGGAACGTGGGATCGGCCGAGCCCGTGGTTTTCCAGACGGCATTCGGCACGATGGGAAGCGTCGCGAGGCTGGCCACAAGCAGCACGGCGTGCACGTTGAACTGCATTTTTGGCTTCAAATAGCGGATCAAAACGTGCGCATAGAAGTAACCGGCCAGCAGCACCAGCTGAAAGAATAAGAGGGCGGCGCTCCACACGGCTGCCGATCCGCCAAACCAGGGAAGAATGAACTTCGCGATCAGTGGCTGGACCTGAAACAGGAGAAACGCGCTAAGGAAGATCGTCGCGGCGTATACGGGCATTCGACCGCTTAGGATAGCGTAAATCCACGTCTCCATGAATGAACGCAACTTAACGTTCGTCTCTGCCTTCAGACTCCTACCCCGCTCTTCGTGCGCCACGTCGCCAATCCCGTTACACTAATCCCTATCGATCATGCCTCTCTCCGTTGGCGAACGTCTTGGACCCTTCGAAATCCTAGCGCCCCTGGGCGCCGGGGGCATGGGCGACGTGTACAAGGCGCGCGATACGCGTCTTAATCGCGAGGTCGCCATCAAGACATCGAAGGCGCAATTCACCGAGCGCTTTGAGCGTGAAGGACGCGCCGTCGCCGCGCTGAATCACCCCAACATCGCGCAGTTGTTCGACATTGGAGCCATGCCCAACGGCTCGGGCTACCTGGTGATGGAGTATGTCGAAGGCACGGAGCCGAAAGGTCCTCTGCCTGTCGACGAAGTGCTGAAGATCGCCGAACAGATCGCCGACGCGCTCGACGCCGCGCACGAAAAAG
>CAITIX010000314.1 GCA_903892565.1 uncultured Acidobacteriia bacterium | reverse complement strand
CGCCGCTCGGAAACTCCCAGGCATTGTTCTGCCAGCTCTTCTTTCTTGCCCGCAGGATCAAAGCGTCCACCAAGCCCGCGGCCAGCGTGGCGCTCAGGAGCCCGGGCGCCGCCACGCGGACCCCCTCGCCCGGCGCAGCCACGGCGGCGAATATCGCGAGAATAATGGAGAGTAGGCCCTTCGGTGTTTGGAAGAACTTCTGGATCTTACGCCGCATGGGACAGTCCTTGTGTTTCGTAGCGCTGCAGTTCTGGCGTTACAATCAGCCCGTCCACTCCCATGCGGTGCAGGAGATGAATGCCGTCTACCGGGCCCAGTACAAAAGCTGCTGTTGCCAGCGCGTCCGCCAGCATCGCGCCGGAGGCGACCACGGTAGCGCTCGCCGCCGCACGGGCAGACACACCGGTGCGAGGATCCAATATATGATGCCCCGGAATGTGATGCCCGTGTTCGGATGACGGGCACGTTTGGCGTTCGTAATCGCCCGATGTGCACACGGCTTGGTTTGAGACGCGCAGGGAATCGATCAGTTCGCCGTCGCAGCGTGGATGACGAATCCCGACGGACCACGCGGCGCCCTGTGGATTCAGGCCTCCCAGATACAGGTCGCCGCCGGCATCGATCGCAAAATCGCGGAACGGCGCAAGCTCGCGCGCGGCAGTATCGATGGCGAGGCCCTTCGCCACCGCGCCAAGGTCGAGCGTTAAGGGTCGTCGAATCGTGATGGTTCTGCGGTCCGGATCGATCTCGACGTCTCGATAGCTGACGTCGTTGTCAGGGACGTCGTTGGGGGCGGCGTTGGGGGCGGCGTCGGGGGCGATAATCGAGCGGATAATCCCACCGGTGCGATGTTCCCGATCGAAGCCTAGCGCCTGCATTCGGTGGCCGACGGTCGGATCGAATGCGCCCCCGCTTTCCTCCGCCACGCGTAACGCAAATCGCACGGCTTCGTAAAGGATCGCGCTCACGGGCACGGGTACGCCGGTCTGCGCTGTGAGGCGCATCAGTTCACTCCGCTCGTCGAACCGCGTGCAACGCTGTTCGATCTCGTGAAACCATCCGAAGGCGCGTCCGATGGCAGCATCGGCGTCCGCGCTGGCGCCGACGACCTGAATCGTCACCAGGGTGCTCATGAAAACTTCGGTGCGGGCAATCATGCCGTCGCTCACTTCGCCCGTCACTTTGCCCGTCACTTTGCCTTACTCAGAGCTTCGAGGACCGCGTAATGAAAAGCGTCGGCGCTCTGCGTAGCGCCGGAAACGTAATCGACCTCCGCATTTTGCCGTTGCGCCACTTGTGGAGGCAAATTGACGATCACCGAACACGGATAACGCGTCTGGCATTGCGCGATGGTCGCCGACGCGATGCGTCCGCCTTCGATCACCACAGCCGCCTGAATATTGCCATGGCGCGAACTGCCCCAGCCATAGTACGTTCCGTCTTTCCAAAGGGGCGCGGCCGGCGGTGGTGGCACGAGAGCGACGGCGGGCGCCTCTCTTCTAGGTTCTGCAGTTGGTGTGGTGGGTACAGTCGGCGCGTCAGGCTCGGAAGATTGACGCGCCACCGGCGGGATGGCTTCTGCTGGCAAAGACGCGGATCCTGGCAACGACCCAGCGGGCGAAGGGGTCGCGCCCGGGACGGGGACTGCTGCTGACGTGTGTTCTTCCGGTGCAATCGAGCCGGGGTTGCCGATGGGAGTTGGACGGGCTGGCTCGCCCGGCGGATGGACTGTGGGGGACGCCGAGGGTAGGGAAGGCTGGGCTGCAGCAGCGCGGGGCGCAGGCGCTCCACGCTCGCTTGCTGCAGGTGCGGTTCGCGCCGGATCCGGATTCGCGGGTCTCCGTCCGGCGGCCTGAGATTCAAACTGTTCGGCCGCGGATCGCGTCCGGACATATCCCGCGGTGTAAACTGCGAGCACCGCCGCGGAACTCATGACGACGAGACTGTTTGCGACCTTCTTGTTGGAACCCTTTTGTGTCACTCCTCATCATTGTAAACTCGGCGTAAACCGTAAACTCGGCGTAAACCGTAAACTCGGCGTAAACTCGGCTCTCCATCTTTTTTCTCCGGATGCTCGGAAACATTCACCCAGCTACATCGATCCCTTTGCGCGATCGTTTTGGTTCTGGCGTATGGAAATCCGGCGAAGCCACTTTTCAATATCGGTGGCGCATTCCGTTATTCACGATCATCGGAACGCTCAACGTTGGATCATCTGTGCCGTAAACCAGGAGCGATCGAATGCGTCGCGAAGGCACGCGCGCTGGCGCAGAGTCTGGGTCCATTGATCCTGCGAGGCCGGTGCTAAGATACGGTAACGCTTATGAAAGAGTTCAATTCTCAGTCCATTCCCCAGTCCTCTTCTCAGTCCCGGGCCCGGCGGGAATTTCTCAAGTTCTTGGCGGCTAGCCCCTATGTCGCTGCGATGGGAGGCGTTGCCACGTACTTAGAAAAGACCGCCTTCGCGCAAAGCGCACCGTCCACTGCGGACCTTATTGCGAGCCCGGCGGAAGCGCTCGAAGTCATGGACTTTAAGGAAGTGGCGCATCGCAAAGTGATGGACGGCCACTGGGCGTATATGGAAAGCGGCGTCGACGATGACGGCACGCTGCGTGCGAACATGGGCGGCTATCAGCACGTCCAACTGCGACCGCGCCGGTTGCGCGATGCCACCAAGGTCGATACGCGAGTGGACCTCTTCGGCACCACTTACAGCAGCCCGATCTTCCTTTGCCCCACGTCCGGACACAAAGCATTTAATCCTGGTGGTGAACTGGCCGTAGCGCGCGCGGCGAAGGCGCGTGGCACTCTGCAATTCCTTTCCACGGCAACATCGACAGGTGTTGAGGATGTGATTCAAGCGCTCGGTCGGCCCGTGTGGCAGCAGTTTTACGCACCGAGTACCTGGGACGCGTGCGAAAAGATTCTGAAGCGGGTACAGGCGGCGGGCTGCTCGGTCATCGCGCTTACCGTGGATAACACCACTGGACGCAATAGCCGTACATTTCTGCGCACGCGTCCGAAGGACGTCAAGCGTTGCATGACGTGCCACCAAAGTGCCGACGGCCCCACCGCGTCGGAACGCCCGATGTACGACGGCATCGATATGTCGCACATCGGAGCCATGAATCCCGCGATGGATTGGGCGTTCGTCGACCGGCTGCGCCAGTATTGGAAGGGCAAGCTGATCATCAAGGGCATCGACACGCGTGAGGATGCCAGCCTCTGCGTGGAGCACGGTGCCGACGCGATCCTCGTTTCCAACCATGGAGGCCGTGCGACGGAGACGCTGCGGTCCACGATCGAGGCGCTCCCGGAAGTGGTCGCCGAAGTAGACAATCGCATTCCCGTGTTTATCGACGGCGGAGTGCGCCACGGCACGGACGTCTTCAAGGCGCTCGCGCTCGGCGCCAAAGGCGTAGAGATCAAACTCGACGCAGAGGGCGGTTTCTGGACAAGCGGATGGCTGAAGCCCCAAAATGGACTCTTTGAAATGCTTGTTTCTCTCAAAGAGGG
>CAITIX010000313.1 GCA_903892565.1 uncultured Acidobacteriia bacterium | reverse complement strand
CGCGTCAACAGATCGGGCTGCATCTCCAGCACGGTCACGTTTTTGTCCTGTTGAACCAGCGCGGACGCTACCTCAAGACCGATAAATCCACCGCCAATGATCACAACATTCGTGGCGTTTGCTGCTTCCCGTTTAAGGGCGCGGGCGTCAGCGACTGAGCGCAGATAGATGATACCGTTGAGATCGGCACCGGGAATCGCCAGCCTTCGCGCCCTGGCGCCTGTTGCCAAAGCCAGCTTATCAAAGTTGATGGCGCGCCCGTCAAATAAATGGACTGTACTGGTGATACGATCGATTCTGGTGGCCCGGACGTTAAATTCGATGTCGATTTTGTTGTCGCGGTAGAATGCCTCGCTTTTGAGCGGCAACCCGATTTCGTTGGACTCTTCAAGCAGGAACGCCTTCGATAGCGGCGGCCGATGATAGGGCAATTCCGGCTCTTCCGTTATGATCCGGACGTTGCCGTCGTAACCATTGCTGCGTGCAGCGCTTGCGATTTCGCAAGCAGCATACGAACCGCCGACGATAACCAACTCGTCACGCATGGTGCGTCTTTGTCACAGAATGATACTGGGATTACGAATGCACTGATCGCAATTGAGCAAGTTGACTTGCTTTGCCGAAATGAGCCAGTCGCCGTCGACTTTGCGAAACCGGTGCCCGGCCCAGCCAGCAAGCACACGAATTTCGCCATCCCAATATTCGGTGATGGCGAAGTTTGAGCGGACCATTCGCTGGTCGTCATTCTCCGAGGTAAACACCTCGACATTGGAAACGAGGCGAGACGTGCGTGAAGCGGGTGCCTGCGACCACGCGTAGCCGGTCCGCAGCCGGTAAACGCGATCCTCCAGGCGACGGCGGTCGTCGAACATCACCGCGATTTCGCGGCGGGGGTCGCCGCCTTCCGGCGTCGACGGCACCCAATAGGCGCATTCCGGCGTGAACAACCGAAGCCAATCCTCAAACAAAAGGCGGTCAAGCAGCCGCGCCTCGCGTTCTACCAGTCGGCGGAACAAGTCTCGTTCAGTCGCATCGACGATTTCGCGTTCGACAACTTGCCATTCGGCGAAGTCCGCGATCAGCTCCCGATAGAACGCGTCGCTGACATAATACGAATAGCGGGCCGGGTTGCGATCAACCACTATGTTCATGACTGCACTTCCCGCTGGACCGAAATGTTCGGTTCGGCCTTCATTAGTTTCTTCCATTCACGGATGTATTCGCGCATGAAAAGCTCGTCCGTGGCGGGCCCCTTGATGGTGCCGTCTTCCTGCTTATGGATACGATCCGGGATGCCGAGGCCGCGATTCATGTAAATCCATTCATCTTCCGGCGCGATAAGGCCGCGCTGTATCTGCTCGAAGTTCGCCAGATCGTCGACCTCACCGAAATTTGGAAAGCCTTCCTGCGTTCTCATGCGCAACGCGTTGATATCAGTCAGGACCTCTTCGCCAAGAGTGCCATCGACATCATCGATTTTGGTGCCGTACCAGACGGTATCGGTTTCTTCGAACGAGATCGGCTGGAATACCTGGATATGATTGCCGAGCAGGGAAAGGTTCGGGAAAACGTTGATATTCACGGGTTCGGAGCCGGCGAGATCGAGGATCGACTCAGCGCGTTCGCCAAAGCGCGCGCGAAGTTTTTCGGCGACGTGCTCCATTCCGGGATGGAGCGACTCGATCGCCCATAGGCCGCCCGGACGTTTTTGCAGGTTCGGGCGCTTGTCCTTGAAGTGGTGTCCGTTGCCCATGTACTGGATATACATCGGCTGTTCGTCGG
>CAITIX010000312.1 GCA_903892565.1 uncultured Acidobacteriia bacterium | reverse complement strand
GCACGATCACGCGCGAACAGAGAATGGAGAAACGAAAAAGGCGTCTCGAAAACGTCGATGTTGAGATTTACCGCGCGGCCGGGGCTTCGCCCGCGGCCAAATGCAAGCCCTTGTGGATGGCGTAAAGCGCCAGTTCCAGACGATCGGAAACACCGAGCTTATCGAAGATGTTGTGCAGATGATTCTTCACCGTCTGTTCACTGATGAACATCTTTTCGGCCATTTCCTTGTTCTTGTAGCCCTGGGCGACCAGCGCCACGATCTCGCGTTCACGCGCCGATAGAGGACTGCGCTCACGGCCCTTGCCGTTGCCATTGCCGCTGCTCTGGCCACCGCCGTTGCTACCTTCAAGGCCCGTGGAGAATTGGCGCATCACGGCGGCCGTGGTATGCGAATCCAGCCAGATCTCACCCGAGTGCACCTTGCGGATACTCTTCACGATGAGTTCCGGAGCGGTCTGCTTCAGCACGATGCCGCTGCAGCCGAGCTTCATGGCCTGCACGAACTCGTTCTTATCTTCGGAAGCCGTCAGAATGATGACGCGCGTCCGCTTGTTCACCTGCGGCAGAGCCTGCAGCGCGCCAAGTCCGTCGAGATTGGGCATGCGGAGATCGAGCAGAACGACGTCGGGATCCAACTCGCGGACCTTGTCAAGAACGTCGCGGCCGTCGGTGGCTTCGCCCACCACTTCGAAGTCCTCTTCCAGAAGCAGCAACTTCTTCAGGCCGTCGCGCACGATCGGATGATCGTCTGCGATCAGCAATCGGATGGTGCCTTTCTTGGTTTCCTTGGGTTCCGGAGCTTCGTCGATGGGGGCGTTGATCGTATCTGTAAGTTCCACTTCTGTCTTCTCCCGTCCCGATGTTAAGGGGTTCTAGTACTTGCCGCAATTCAGGTGCCTATGAAGTTTGGGGGCGAGAGTTTACTTAGTTCCCGCCTAAGGTCGCCTTAGGGAAAGGCGACGAAACAGCCAATACTTCTGGCCGGAATTCGGAAACCCCTGATGATTTCAGTAAAACCCCGCTGCCGTGACTTCCCAAAACATCGGCAACGGTTCACAATAACGTTAGGCATACTCTTGAAAACAGACATCATCATTGCGGGGGGAGGTCCGGCGGGTCTGGCGGCCGCTGAAGTCGCCGCACGACGCGGAAACTCAGTGCTAGTGCTGGAACAGAATCACGAGATCGGTTCGCCCATCCGTACCAGCGGCGGGAGCTTTATCGATGAATTGGAGGCGCTCGGCATCCCCTCGCGGCTCTATCATCCGATTTCGGGGCTGCGGTTTTGCACTCCGCACAACCAAGCCGCCTATCACTACCCGACGCCGCGACTGTGCGTCATCGACGTCCGTGGCGTTTTTCAATTCCTGGCCGGACGCGCGATCGAGGCCGGCGCGCAGATTCGCTTGGCTACGCAGGCCACCAGTCCTCTTATAGAGGATGGAATCGTCAAGGGAGTGCGAACCGCGGCGGAAGACTTGGCCAGCAGCATCGTGATCGATGCCACGGGCTACCGGTCCACATTATTGAAGCAAGCCGGACTTGACCCGGGAATCCGCCGTTTCGGAGTAGGGGCGGAATACGATCTCTATGCTCCGAACTGCGACGAAAGCGAGGCACTGCTGATTGCCGGGAGCGACTTCGCGCCATCCGGCTACGCCTGGGTGTTTCCGTGGGGGCGGCATCGCGTGCGCGTCGGCGTCGGCATCATTCATCCCGATTCCCGCGAGAACCCGGGCGGCTATCTCGACCGCCTGTTGAGCAACCTCGACCGCTTCGGAGTGAATTTGAAAGGCGCGCAGCCGGTAGAACATCACGCGGGGCTGATTCCGTCCGAGTGTTTTGCGGCCAAGTTCGCGGGCCATGGCATTTTGGGAGTGGGCGATGCGGCGGGTCATGCGTCGTCGCTTGTGGGAGAAGGAATTCGCTGGGCGATTCAAGCGGGCCGAATGGCCGGGGAAGTGGTGGCCGACGCGATCGAGACAGGCGACGTTTCACGCTCGGCGCTGAGCGCCTTCGAAAGCCGCTGGATCAAGCGCTACGGAAAGGATCTGCGCATCGCGCACAAGCTGAATGAAAGACTCTCCGCTTGGGACGACCGCAAGTGGGACGAACGACTGGAAGTGTTAAAGCTTCTGACGCCGGATCAATTCATCGAGGCGTTGAAGACCAATCTGACAGGCGGGTGGCTGTTGAAATTCATCGCCTCGAATCCACGAGCGTTGGCTGGCGTAGCGAGGCTATTCTGATTATCAGGTCGCGGGCGGAACGTAGGTCAGCGTGTAGTTCATCGCCCAAACTAAGAATAAGACCAGCGGCGTGTGGATGACGAATTGCAGCGTGGCATAGCCGACAATGTCGCGCGCTTTCAGGTTCAGGATCCCCAGCAATGGCAGCATCCAGAACGGATGGATCAGGTTCGCCAGCGATTCCGTGGCGTTGTAGGTTTGCACCACCCAGCCTAGATGCGCGTGCACGGCTTTCGCGGCCTCCAACACATAGGGAGCTTCCACCAGCCACTTGCCTCCGGCTGAGGGCACGAACAATCCCAACACGACCGAGTACACACCGATCAAGACGGGGAACGTGTGTTGCGTCGAGGCAGCGATGAAGAAATGCGCCATGCGGCTGGCGATGCCGGATTCGGTCATGATCCGAACGACGCCCGCATATAAAGGATATTGAATCAGCACGCCCGCAACCGATGGAACCGCTGCGGCGATGGCCTTCGCATAGGAACGAGGCCTCCAGTGCAGGAGCAATCCCGCCATTAAGAAGAAGAAAATGTAGTGGTTCAGTTCGAGCAGAACGCTCACACCTTTGTGCGAGACTTCGTAGAAAAGATACGCGGCTGCGCCGAAGGCTACCAAAATCGTGAGCGCCGGATTGTATTCGAGCCATTCTCCCGGTTTTTGCGGCTTATCGATTGCCGTAGCGAGCGGGGGAGGCTCGATGCCCATGTCCTCCATCGTGCGCGCGACGTGCTCTGACGGAGCGGACGAATACGCGATCACGACGGAGACAAGGAGCAACGTCGCGGCGATCGTCATGCTTTGCCAGGAACCGATAGTTTGCGAGAGCGGGATCACGCCGCTGATTTTGAGAATCGCCGGAGGGAGCGACGCGGGGGCGGCCATGATGAGCGAAGCGGACGCGGTCAAGCCGAAGGCCCATACTCCTCCGACGCCCAAGTATGCGGCGGCGGCCAGTGCCCTGTAATCCGCACCTTTCACGCGCTGCGCTACTTCACGCGCCAGCAGCGCACTGAAGATCAAACTGAACGTCCACGACATCAACGACGACGCCATGGAGAATAGAGCGACGAAGGCGATGGCCCCGCGTCCCGATTTCGGAATGCCCGCGAGCTTGCGAATCACGGCATGCACGGGAGGCGCGCTCGCAAGCGCGTAGCCGCTGACGATCAACATCGTCACCTGCATCGTGAACGCCACCAGATCCCAGTAACCTGCGCCGAACCATTGCGCGGTTTGGATCGGCGAGTTCCCGAGCGCCACGCTCGCGCCCGCCACCACGGCGACGGCGACCAGCGCCAAGGCAAACGCATCGGGGAACCAATTCTCGAACCATTCCGAGAGCTTCAGGCCGAGGTTCGCGAATCCGGATTGTGCGTTATTTTCCATGAGCTCTCACGCCGACAGGACCTTACCTTTCGTTTCGGGCAACAGGAACGCCGAGATCGCCATAGTGCCATACGCGGAGATGGCAAAAATGCCAATCGCTTCGCCGAGAGGCATGCGGGCCGAGAGCAATCCGACCATCGCGGGGAACAGAGCGCCGAGCGCACGGCCCAGGTTATAGGCAAATCCTTGGCCCACGCCGCGCACGCGAGTGGGGAAATTTTCCGTATAGAAAGCTCCCATGCCGCTGAAGACGCCGGCCGCAAAGAAACCGAGAGGGAATCCCAAGAACAGCATGGCCGAATCACCGAAAGGGATCATCGTATACGTGAAGACCACAATCGCGGCTCCGATGGCGAAAATCAGGAAGGCGAGGCGGCGGCCAAGTCGATCTGCCACGATGCCTCCGGAAACATATCCGCAGAAGGATCCCGCGATGAGGACAAATAAATAGCCGGTGGAATCGAGCACGGATAAGTGGCGCTCGGTGCGGAGGAACGTCGGCAACCAAGTGGTGACGGCAAAATAGCCGCCTTGCGCACCGGTGCCCATGAGTCCTCCAAAGATCGTCACTTTCAGGAGTGGCGGCTTGAAAATCTCAAGGGCTGATGGATGGTCGCCCGCGGCCGCGAGTTTGGCCTTCGACTGGGTGTAGACCTCGGGTTCGTGGACATAACGACGCACGAAAAAGACCAGGAACGCGGGCAGGATGCCGACCATGAAAAGTGCTCGCCATGCGGAAGCCGCGGGGAGCATAGAAAAAATGAGGGCATTGAATAAGGCCGCGGCGCCCCAGCCTACGGCCCATCCGGCCTGCATGACGCCCAGCGCTTTGCCGCGATGCCGCGCCTGAATCACTTCGCCCAGCAGGACCGATCCGGCGGCCCATTCGCCGCCGAAGCCTAGGCCGAGCATCGCGCGCGCGATCATCAGTTGCTGATAGTTTTGCGCAAGTCCCGAGAGAAACGAGAATGCCGCGAACCAGAGGATCGAAACTTGCAGCACGCGCACGCGCCCGTAGCGATCGGCGAGATATCCGGCAAGCCATCCTCCGAGTGAAGAGAACAACAGCGCAGCGGTGCCCAGTACTCCGGCTTCCGCGCGCGTAATGCCCCAAGTGGCGATGAGCGCGGGAATGACGAAGCTGTAGAGCTGGACGTCCATGCCGTCAAGCGCCCAACCTCCGACGCAGGCCGTGAAGACGCTGCGCTCCTGCGGCCCCAGATCCGAGATCCAGGAAAAGATGCGATGGTCTGATGAATCGGAAGGCGTGGTTGCAGTGGCCGAATCGTGCATGGGAGTTCCCCGGGTCTCCCGAGGATTGTATCAGGCGGCCGGGGGAGGATGGCCGCTGCTGGAGATCGCCGTTCGGCAAAACACACTGCGGGTTTTCAAAGATCAAGCTTACAGAAGAGCTCTTCCGGCCGTTTTTGACTCTCTCGGTTGAGAGGATGTCGTTTCAAGCGAACACCGCGCCGCACACGTTAACCATTTCGTGGCTAGGACTGGTTTAGGACCAGTAGAACTTCCATCACTCGCAGACCCGCCCTGATTTATCTAGAAAACCAGTCTTGGTCAATTCGGCCCTCCGATGGATGAGCGCGCGAACTCCTTGCTTAGAAGATAAGAGGTGTTTTGCGTGCTTGCGGTCGGATGAAAGTGCGAAGTAATTGAAGTAGTGGGAAAAGGAGGAGACAGAAGTCGGGAGACAAGCTCCTATTTATCCCCTGGCCGACGAATACACGTTGTTCAAGATGTGCACCACCATGGGCGCGTATAACGACCCCGACGTCTTCTTCAACCATCCGAGCAACAGCGCCAGCAGCCACAAGAAAACAGCCGGCTGAATCAAGCTGAGTGGCGCCCGCAAGCGTCCTTGGAAATACCAACCCGGAATGTGCAGCGCGACGAATACGATTCCTGCTCGCATGTTTGCCGTCCTAAACGGCATTGTCAGGGAGTGAAGCAACGATTGATTTGCCGATTGAGGCACGGGGAGCTGCAGCAATCCAAGATAAAATCCGCGCAGTGCGAATTCTTCCACCAGCGGGGCAATCAATACTCCGTTGAGCAACGCGACATCCAGCACCGGAATGTTAAATGACGCGCCGCCGAGCACGGCATCCATCGCAAAGGAAAACGCAAGCAGGCCGAGCCCTGCCGCAAATCCAATCGCAGCTCCTCGCAGTGGATCGACCAATTCCACAAAGCTGAGCGCGGCGATTCGCTCGCGCCGCAGGATCACGATCACCGGCACTACCCACAGGGCGATTTTCATCGCGATCCAGTAGCACGTATCTGCGTCGGCGCTCCATCCAAATGCCGGACGCAATCGCGCTTCCAGCAACCAGGCCAGGGTCCACGCGACAAGGAGCGCGAAGGGCCACGCGATGGCCGCTCGTCTCTCGAACCCAAGCGTGACGAAATCGTTCTTCACGATATCTTTATTATGGATGTCGTCGGGAAACGCTAGAATAGCGTTCGGCACAGGAGACGCTCATGGCTCGATCATCCACAAATTCCGTTACTCGTAGAAACGTTTTGGCGGCTGCTGCGGCTGCTCCGCTGGCGCTCACGGCACGCGCGCAATCGAATCGTGGAGCGGCGGGCACGAAGCCGAACATCGTCTACATCATGGCGGACGATATGGGCTATGCCGATCTCTCGTGCTATGGCCGGCGCGAGTACAAGACTCCGAACATCGATTCCATTGGCGCAAGCGGCGTGCGGTTTTTGCAGGCCTACGCGAACTCCGCCGTGTGCTCCGCCACGCGCACCGCGCTCATCACCGGGCGCTATCAATATCGCCTGCGCATCGGCCTCGAAGAACCTCTCGGCAACGCGCCCTATGGCATGCCGCCGGAGCAGCCGACGCTGCCTTCGATCTTGAAGAAAGCCGGATACGGGACCACTCTGCTCGGCAAGTGGCACCTCGGCCGGTTGCCAACGTATGGCCCGCTGCAAAGCGGCTACGATCACTTCTGGGGTTTTCGTGGAGGCTCGCTCGATTACTTCACGCACAAGGCCGGCATTGCGAGCACGAACAGCGACGACCTGTGGGACGGCGACGCGAAGATCCACGAAGTCGGTTATCTTACCGATCTACTTGGCGACCGCGCGGTGAAAACCATTGGCGATTACGCGAAATCACAGCAGCCGTTCTTGTTGAGCTTGCACTTCAACGCTCCTCACTGGCCGTGGGAAGGGCCGACGGATGAAGCCGAATCGCAACGCGTGAAGACGCTGAACGATCGCGACGGCGGATCAATGAAGACGTACGCCGCAATGGTAACGCGCCTGGATGCCACCGTAGGCCGCGTGTTGAAAGCTTTGACCGACAACAAAATTGCGAACAACACGATTGTCGTTTTCACCAGCGATAACGGCGGCGAGCGCTTCTCCGACACCTGGCCGTTCACGGGCAAGAAAGAAGAACTCCTCGAAGGCGGCATGCGAATTCCGGCATTGGTGCGCTGGCCGAATCACATTCGCGCGGGCAGCACCACGGAGCAAGTGGCGCTTTCCATGGACTGGATGGCCACGTTCCTGGCGGCAGCAGGCACGCAAGCGGATCCCTCGCCCCCGCTCGATGGAATGAATTTGTTGCCACAGATAGCGCAAGGCGCTGCGCCTGTCGCGCGCAAGGTCTACTGGCGCTATCACTACAATCAGCAACGCGCGATGCGCGATGGCGACATGAAGTATCTGCGGATCAACGGCAACGAATTCCTCTTCAACGTGGTGGAGGATCCGCTGGAACGCGCCAATTTGAAGGAGCGCCAGCCGGAGGTATTCCAGCGCTTGAAACAGTCCTGGGAAGAATGGAACACGACGATGCTGCCCGATATGGACGATATCAGCTCCGGTCCACTGGGTTATGCCGACGAACTCGCCGACCACTTCGGCGTGGTGCGCAAAGAAGGCACGCAGGGTCGTCGCTAAGACGGCGCTATTTCGCTGCCGCGCGCTTGAGGCGATCTAATACCGCAGCCCATTCGGGCGTTTGGGGCGGAGGCTCGACGCTGATCACGGGCCATGCTTCGCGATCGAGCTCGTGCAGCGCGCTGTATAAATGCGCGGCGTATTCGTTCGGATCGTTCGGCAACTGGAAAATACGCGCCGCTTTCGCAGCGTGCGCGTAAAACAAATACGCGCCGGCTTCACTTGGCACGTTGGTCAATACGAGCCGCGTGCGCGGGCTGTAGTGACGCTCGTGCATCCCTGGCGACGAATGCGAAGATCCTTCGGAGGGCGCAACCGCTTGAGCGATCTCCTCCGGCGCGCGCCCCAGCGCGTCGGAAATCGCATCGAGCGAAATGTTGCCCGGCCTAAGTAACGCAACCTTTCCCGCCGTGATGGAAACGACCGTCGATTCAATTCCCACCCGGCAGGGACCACCATCCAGCACAGGAATTGCATCGCCGAAGGTTTCGCGGACATGCTCCGCCGTTGTGGGAGAAAGCTGCGTGAAGCGATTCGCGCTGGGCGCCGCAATCGGCACGCCGGCTTCGCGAATCAGCGCGAGCGCCATGGGATGCTCGGGCATCCTGACGCCGACGGTAGGAAGTCCGGCAGTGACGATATCGGGAACGTGCGATTTTTTCGGCAACACCATCGTCAGAGGTCCGGGCCAGAACGATTGCGCGAGCGCTTCCGCTTCCGGCGGCCATGCAGCGACCAGCGTACTCGCCATGCTGACGGACGCGACGTGGACAATCAGCGGACTGGTCGCAGGCCGTCCCTTGGCTTCGTAAATTTTGGCGACTGCTGCGGCATCGAGTGCGTTCGCGCCGAGCCCGTAAACGGTTTCCGTAGGAAATGCAACGAGTTCGCCTGCGCGAATCCGGGCTGCCGCGTCTTTGAGAGTGATTTCCATGATGAGGCACCGCCCCGGCCGTTCTGAAAAAGCTAGCGCGTGATGGTCACGATGGCCTGCGCCTCGGCCGAGAATCCCAAGCCCACGGGGCCCACGGCTTCCGCCGTTTTAAACTTTACAGAAACGCGATCGATCGGCAATCCGACGATTTCCGCCACCGACGCACGGATCTTCGCGCGATGATCTTTCAACTTCGGGGTTTCCAAGATGATGGTGGAATCCACATTGGATAAAGAAAATCCGCGTTCCTTGACCAACACCACCGCGTGTTCCAAAAACTTGCGGCTCGCGGCGTCTTTCCAGCGAGGATCCGTGTTCGGAAAATGCTCACCGATGTCACCGAGCGCGAGGGCCCCGAGCACAGCGTCGGTGATGGCGTGCAGCAGAATGTCGGCGTCGGAATGGCCATCTAGTCCGAACTGCCACGGGATTTCCACGCCGCCCAAAATCAGCTTGCGTCCCCCGGCGATGCGATGGACGTCCCACCCCTGGCCGGTGCGAATCTCCGTGAAGCTCAAGATGTTTTCTGCTCCCCCGCTTCTTCCGTGAGGAACAGGCGAGCAAGTTCCATATCCGTGGGGCGCGTGATTTTGATGTTGCGGTCACTGCCCTGCACGACGCTCACTTCGAGCTCTTCCAAACGCTCCACCAAGCTGGATTCGTCCGTGCCGAAGAAGTTGTCGGCGCCGGCGCGCGCAAAGGCACGCTTCAACAAGTCGAACCGGAACACTTGCGGAGTTTGCGCCAGCACCAGATTTTCACGCGGAAACGTATCGCGCACTTTGTTCTTGTGGACGCGCTTCACCGTGTCTACGGGAACGATGCCGACAATCGCTGCGCCATGATCTGCGGCTTCGGCGATGACCTTTTCCACCATCTCGGGTTCGATGAACGGACGCACCGCATCGTGCACGGCTACCAGATCCGTATCGGGTGGGAGCGTCGCGAGGGCGTTCTGCACGGATTGCTGACGGCTATCGCCGCCTTCCACAAAGCGCACGGGTTTGGACGCGTGATCGGGATGCTGCTGGAGCAAGTCCTGTGCCCATTCGATATCTTCCTTGCGCAGAGCGACAACAATTTCGCTCACCGAAGGACAACGAAAAAATTTGCGGATCGTATGAACCAGGATCGGCGAGCCGTTGAGCAGCATGAACTGCTTGCGGCTGGTGCCGGCTTTCTCCCGGCCCATGCGCGTGCCGAGGCCCGCCGCGGGGAGGATGACGGAGACTTTCATGGTTGCCTTACGATTGTAGCCCGAAGAAGAGGGTGACCGGAGACGGGCGAATTAAACCGCGCTTCCGCTGGCTTGCGCGTGTTCCCGCGAAGGACGTTCCTTCTCGTGCACGCCCCGATCTTTATCGTGGATGGCATGGACGCGATCGTCGAAGCGTCCGAAGATCATCTTGCCGGCCGTGGTCTGCAGAACGCTGGTGACGGCGATGTCGATGGTCTTCGAAATCATCTTGCGCGCGTTATCGACGACGACCATGGTGCCGTCGTCCAGATACGCCACGCCCTGATTGAATTCCTTGCCTTCTTTCAGGATGAACACGCGCATCAGCTCACCGGGCAGCACCACGGGACGCATGGAATTCGCGAGCTCGTTGATGTTCAGGACTTCGACGCCGTGCAGTTGCGCGACCTTGTTTAGATTGAAATCGTTGGTGACGATCTTGCAGTTGTAAACCTTGGCCAGCTCGATCAGCTTCATGTCGACTTCTTTCACGTTCGGGAAGTCTTCTTCCACGATCTGGACGGTCAGCTGCGGCATCTTCTGAATGCGCTGCAGAATGTCGAGGCCGCGGCGTCCGCGATTGCGCTTCATGGAGTCTGCCGAATCGGCCACCATTTGCAGTTCGTGCAGAACGAACTGCGGGATCACCAGAGCTCCATCGACAAAGCCGGTTTCGACGATATCGGCGATGCGGCCGTCAATGATGACACTGGTATCAAGAATCTTGAAAGACGTCTTCGAGGAGACCTCGCCGCCGAAGAGCCCGCCCAGCGCCGAGAGGTTGAGCATATCGCCCTTGGCTGCGCCGACCACCAGACCGCAGTAGGTCATCCAGGCCAGCAGAACAATCTGCAAAAACGGCAGAGTGTTCCCGGCTCCCGGCAAGGCGTGGCCCAGGACCAACGAAATGAGGTACGCGCCCAGGATCCCCAACAGGCTCCCAATCGCCGCGCCGATCAGCTTTTTCAGACTGATGTTCCTGACGCGCATTTCAAAGACGATCACGCCCGCGCCCGCGATCACCCCCACCACACCCGCCAGGGGCTGGGAAAGATCAAAAGGACGCAGGAAGAATGCGGCACTCGCCACCACAGCAACAAAAAGAAGACGGATAAATAGCAGGTCCATCACACCTCGGCCTCCCCTGCCTGGAAAATAGGAATAAAAATATAAAACCGCAAGAACCTTTCGATTCTTGCGGTTCAGTATATCACTTGCGATTTAGCGTGGGAAGGTGCGCTTACACGACAACCAGCACACACCTCGGGCTGCAAATATGGGGACGAACAGAGCGCAATGCCTAGAGAGCTTTTGCGAGCTCTTCGGCGAAGGCGCTTTGCGGACCGCGATCATTCGTGCGCTTCCCACCGTTCGGAGCATTTTTGCCACGACGGGGAGGACGATCGAAAGCCGGAGCCTGTGCCGCAGGCTGTCCTTGCGGAGCCTGTCCTTGCGGAGCCTGAGAAGGCTGCGCAGTTCGAGGCGGACCGTATCCGCCACCTGGCGGGCGGCTGGGAGGACCCGTCGTGGGACCTTTGGCCTTCGGCGGCTGCGCTGGATTGGCCCGCAACAAGCGGTCTTCCAGTGGTGCTCTGTCAAACCGGCGGATAATCGAGTGCATTTCCTCGGCGTTCGGCGATTCGATAAACGCGAAGCCTTTCGACTCCTGCGTTTCCGGATTGCGGATGACTTTAATTGCGTCCGCGACCAGGTTCTCGGCACTAAGCCAGCCCCTGATATCGTCCGCGGTGACCCAAACAGGCAAATTGCCAAGGAATACGGTGAAGCTCATTCGGCGGTTTTCTTCAACTCCATTGGAGGGGGTTTGCCTTCGGGAGGTTGTCCTAGAGGCAATAATATGCTACCACACTGGCGACGAAAGTAAACAGGCAGAAGCGCAATCTGTTGCGAACAAGAAAATTATTTAATGGAAGAGGACGATTCCGGCACCAAATGGACCACTAAAACCCGCCCATCGGAGTGGAACGTGGCACCGGTGGCGGTGCGCGCTTCCTTTGATGGCTGTCCTGGAGTTAGATACGAGAGCTTGGCCACCAGACCTGTTTCGTCCAGGCTGCGGCTGACGAAATCCCGCTCGTCGTCGACGTTGGGATCGATCTTGTGCGTGACGCCGTTGTTGCGCTGGTC
The DNA here is from genome assembly GCA_903892565.1 of uncultured Acidobacteriia bacterium. Classification (GTDB taxonomy): domain Bacteria; phylum Acidobacteriota; class Terriglobia; order Bryobacterales; family Bryobacteraceae; genus Palsa-187. Next base: position 15,067 of record CAITIX010000312.1, on the reverse strand, counting down.
GCGGTCAAAGCCGATATCGTGAGTGGCGGCGCCTACCCAGAGCTCCTGGGATTCCACCTGGAACGGGGCCTTCCAGAGCCTCAAGTGATGGCGCTGGGAAACGACCTGAATCGCTTCGGCGTGGGCAAGTCCGTAATCCTGGGGACGGCCGAAGAGAGTCAAAACGCTCATGGGCAGTGTGAGATAGGCCTGCTTGGTGACGAAAGTGGAGACCAGGCCGGTGAGTATGGCATCGCCCTTGGATTTGTCGACTTTCACCCAGCCTGCGGCCGTGAACGTGTCGATCACTTTGCTCTCAGGGCCGACGACGACGAAGTTGGTGTTGTCGCCCGCGTTGCCCTCGGCGTCCACCACGCGGCGCGGGATGCGGTCGATCATTTCCTGGGTGACCTCGGGCACCTTCAGGTCGCTGGGGACGGCCTGCGATTCGGAACCCCGCGCGCTGAACGTCACCGTTAGCTGATAGGTCCCGGTGAGCGCGTCGTTTTTGGAAGCGTTCGGCCCGACGAACAGGCGCCCGGCGCGGATCACCTGCATTTGCTTACTGGTGCCAATGAGGAACGGCTCGGCGGCGTCACTGGAGCCGATCTTGCCGAGCAGCGCTCCGAAACCGGCGGTGTTCAGGGGATAGGTCTTGACCAGATCGCGGAATCCACGGGGCTGGCCGGCGGGTCCAACGATTTTCGCTTCGCCGTTCTTGCCCTGCGGAGGGAGTTGCACGGAGCCGGTTGCCGAAAGCGTGATGGAATCGCCACGGCGGAGATCGATGCCGGTATCGGTCCAATCTTTATTGGCGGGGATGTCCACATTGATGGGGGTCCCTAGGTTGACGGCGATGCCGGAAGTCGCGGCGGGAGCTTCCGAGGTTGGCCATGGAGAAACGGTGGTCGCCGGAGAGTTTGCCGCCTCGGGATCCGTTTGGGCGGTGATCTGCCAGCAGAGGCACAAAGAAAACCCTAGCAGGGTGGCGCTAAATCCTCGCATAATGTCATAGTCTAATCGCGGGGAGGATGTATCTCAACTGGGAGAGGACCATGTGAACGCAACGAAGGGTCCCGGTGGCGTGGAGTGCGTGTAAAGTCCGAGAAATATCTGTCCCCGTTTCCCCCGCTTGTGAAAGCTCCCTCAGAAAATGGGGAATGTTCCGCCTGTTCCCGTTTCCTCAAATAATTGTGTTTGAGTGTACTGTCCCGGGTTTCCCCCGGGTTTCCCCCAAGTGATCGGTGGTCAGATATTGCGTGCCGCTGGCGGAGTTCGAGCCTCCGTACTCAGCGGTCAGGCTACCCTGCGCGTCGTAAATGTACACGGTCGTCGTTGAGCCAATCGTTTTCATGATCCGATGCCCGCTTCCATCACAGGCAACCTCAAATTGTTCCGGCGGTCACCGATTTTGCCTTTCCGACGACCGCAAGAATGCAGAGGATCAGGGAAAAATCCGCCGTGGCACCAACAGTAACCGCTAGTGCGGGAACCCACCTAGTAGTCCAGGGAACAAGCAACATCAGCGGAGCATGAAGTGCCGCGCTAACCGTCATGGCAATCCAAAACCACGCATGCCGCCTCAGTTTCCATTTGAAAAGGATCACCAAGCCATGCATGCCAATGATAATCATCAGGGGCATCGCCAGTTCTAACCGCCCATAGACCGCGAAGAGAAAAACCGTGGGCGCACCAATGATAAAGATGAATAATCTTGCGCGCCAAGACAAATGCAACTTCTTGGCCTCTTGAATCTCACGCTTCAGCTCATTCATTGGCGACATTGATGGACCCTATAGGCTGCTACACCTGTATCCCAAGAGAGGGCAGCGACGGTTGTAAATTCATTGACAACAGGCATGAAATCACCAACAGTGATTGCTGCTGATACCCATGAAGTCGAATCGCTGCGGTCAAAACCGACAGCACTGTTTTCGACACCCGCTGTTTTTCCGACGGCCTTGATTAGTTTGCTGCCAATTTTGTCAGCAACTACGCCGACATATCCTGCCTGATGGCCAATCATTCTGGCGACACCGCCGGCTTCAGGGATGAATCCAATCGCATCTATAACAGCATTTATAACGCCCGTTTTGAGAGCATCCTGTGCGCATGCGTTCTTGTACGACGGCGTTCTATTATTTGGTGCGCGTTGGCCCGCAGCGCCCGAAATCGCCGTACTGGTCGTAGTGATGGAGAAAGAGAAGGTGTCAAAGCCACCACCGAATATGCCTCCAAAACCCTCGTCAGAGCTCCACGATCCATAATTTACCGGCGACGAACTGCCATTGACGGTTGCGCTGGCAAAATTGTTATTTTCTGGCGCAAAAGCGTCATAGCAGGTCTGCCCGCCGTTGTCGTCGTCGTAGAAGCCACCGCTACCGTCCCCGACGCAGTACATCCCCGTTGGATCTTTATACTTCAGCGGATTATTCATGACGTAGGCATACAGATTCCAGCTTTGCGGATTGGCGGGATCGGCGACGAACATGCCTGCCGGGTCGGGGCTCTGGAAGCGGCCCTGCGGAGCCGAGGCGTAGCGCGCCTGGAAGAAATCGATGCCGCTTTCGGTGTCGCGTTCCTGAAAACTGGGGCATGTTTCTCCACGATTATACTCGCGTCCCGAGCGCGGAACCAGGCGGGTTGTCCCCACACTGCCCACCGGTAAGGAGATCCGTGCGATTCGCGACATCGGTAGATAGTGTGGCGTCGCGCGCAGATTCTCATCTAATGGTGTTTGAGGGGAAACCCGGGACAGCACACTCAAACACAATTCGGCGCGCGGCGCGGACCCGCGGCTAGATGGGCGACTACGCGGCCATCGACTTGCGGACGGTTTCGACAATCCGTTCGACGCTGGGGATTGCCAGGTCCTCGAGCACGGCGGCTGAGGGCAGCGGGATGTGCGGCGTGGTGATGCGTACCGGGGGGCCGTCCAGATCGTAGAAGCATTCTTCCACGGCGATGGAGACGAGTTCGGCGCCCCATCCGCACAGCCGGGGATTTTCTTCCACCGTAAACAGGCGGCTGGTGCGTGAGATCGACGACAGCATAGTCTTCGTATCGAGAGGCAGCAGCGAGCGGACGTCGATCACTTCGCAGTTGATACCGTACTCGGCCTGCAGGCGATCGGCCGCGGCGATGGCGCGCGGGACCATGAGAGCGAGCGCGAGAATCGTGGCGTCCTTGCCGGGACGCACCACTTTCGCGACGCCCAGCTGATCGACAATTTCGCCGTCCGGCACTTCGCCCTTGGTGGCGTAGAGCGACTTGTGTTCGAAGAAAATAACGGGATCGGGATCGCGAATCGCGGCGGCCATTAAGCCGATCACGTCGTAAGGAGTGGAGGGAGCCACAACCTTCAGGCCGGGGATCATCATGCACCAGTTTTCGACGCTCTGGCTGTGCTGCGCACCGAAGCGCGAGCCGCCGCCATTGCCTGTGCGAACCACTAGGGGGACTTTGACCTGGCCGTTGGTCATGTAACGGCTCTTCGGAATTTCATTGGCGAAATAGTCGAAGCAGACGGCAAGGAAGTCGGAGAACATGATTTCGGCCACGGGCTTGAGGCCGGTCATGGCTGCGCCCATGGCGGCGCCGAGAAGCGCCTGTTCGGAGATCGGCGTGTCGCGGACGCGCAGGGGTCCGAATTGGTCGTACAAGCCGACGGTAGCTTTGAAGACACCACCGGCTTTGGCGATATCTTCGCCGATCAGGACAACATCAGAGTCGCGCGACATCTCTTGCGCGAGTCCACGCGCAACAGCGTCACGATACGTTAGTTCCGCCATGCGGAGCCTCCATCGGCATAAACATCGGTCATAAGAATATCGGTAGACGTGAACGGAGCGGCCTTGCCTTTTTCGGCTGCGTCATCCACAATGCGCTGCGTTTCGCTGTCGATGTACGCCAGGACGTTTTCGCCCACGCCGAGGTCGAGAAGGCGCTTGCGATAAATCTTCACGGGGTCGCGCGAATCGCGCCAATAATCGAGCTCTCCTGCGGGACGATACTTTGCTGGATCGGCGCGCGAGTGGCCGCTGAAACGGTAGGTCTGAAATTCGAGAAGCGAGGGCCCGCCACCGGAACGCGCTTTATCAAAGGCGGTCTTGGCGATGCGATAGACGGCGTCGGCATCCTGGCCATCGCCCAAGATGCGATCGAGTCCATAGGCGCAGGCGCGGTCTGCCGCGGGTTGCGCAACAGCAGTGACGTCGGCGATCGGAGTGTATTCCATATACAGGTTGTTTTCGCAGACGAAAACCACGGGGAGCTTCCAGACGACGGCGAAATTCAAGGCTTCGTGAAACGCTCCGATGTTGGTGGTGCCATCGCCGAAGAAGCAGACGGAGATGTCACTGGCTCCTTTATATTGCGCGCGCCAAGCTGCGCCGCACGCGATGGGCAGGTGTGCGCCGATGATGGCGTAGGATCCCATGACGCCGTGCTCCACCGAGGTGAGGTGCATGGAGCCGCCCTTGCCGCGCAGGAGTCCGTTATCGCGGCCCATGAGTTCGCCGAGAACCTTTTCGATGGAGGTGCCACGGGCCAGCGTATGCGCGTGGCCGCGGTAGGTGCAGAAGGTGAGATCGCCCGGCTTCATCGCGGCGGCACATCCGGCGGCGATGCCTTCCATGCCGAGCGAGAGGTGAACGGTACCCTTCACCAGATTCTGCAGGAACAAGTCGTGAGCCTTTTGACCTGTTTCACGCAGCTCCACAAGGGTGCGGTAAATCCGCAACTGGGTTTCTTGGGACGGGGAAACCGCCGCTGCCTCTTCGTTCATAACGTATGCCAAGGGAACCTCCAAAAATTCGTGCGATCCGGAAAACTTGCGAAACGAACCGCTCTGATATTGTAGTGGGCGCACGGATGCCCGTGCAACGAACCTCGCTTTTAGCGAACTTCGCTTTTATCGTACGACGCCAGCCATCGGACTGCTGGCGGAAGCATAGAGTTTCCGGGGCATGCGCCCGGCGAGGAACGCATGGCGCCCGGCCTGGACGGCTAGCTTCATGGCCGTGGCCATTTGTTCCGCGTCGTCAGCTTCGGCGATGGCCGTGTTCATCAGGACGCCTTCATAGCCGAGTTCCATGGCAATCGCGGCATCCGAGGCTGTGCCGACGCCTGCGTCGACGATGAGCGGGACCTCGGTGATCATTTCGCGCATAATCCGCAGGTTGGTGATGTTCTGGATGCCGAGTCCACTGCCGATGGGGGCTCCGGCGGGCATGACGGCGGCAGCACCGGCGTCGATCAGACGACGCGCGTTCACCAGATCGTCGTTCGTATAGGGCAGCACCACGAAACCCTCTTTCACCAGAATGCGGGTGGCTTCGACCAGCCCGTGGTTGTCCGGGAACAGCGTTTTCTGATCGCCGATCACTTCGAGCTTGACCCAGTTGGAGAGGCCGACTTCGCGGCCGAGACGGGCGGTGCGGACTGCCTCGTCGGCGGTGTAGCAAGCGGCGGTATTGGGCAAGAGGAAGAACTTATCGCGGTCGATATAGTCCAGGAGGGATTCCTTGGAACGGTCCGTCAGATTCACGCGGCGTACGGCCACGGTGACCACCTCGGCGCCGGAAGCGGCGTGGCAGCGGGCCATTTCGGGAAAGCTTCTATATTTACCGGTGCCTACGAAGAGGCGCGATTGAAAAGTTTTTCCGGCAATTGTGAGGGTATCCATGTTGTTTCCTACCTCCATTCTATCCCTGACGCCCTCCGATTCCATATCCAGGCGGATGTTTTTCCTGGCCTCAGGCTAGTGCTAAGGCGTTCGCCGGTGACGAGTCGTAAATTGACTCTGTAGAAAATATGCCTGACCGCCGAACTATGTCAGTAGGGCATTATGAACAAAAACACTTTTGTGAAGTTGCTAAGCGTCGCCGTTGTGGTGGGAATCATCTCAACCGGCCTCATCTACATGTTCTTGCGCCTCAACAGCGCAAACGGCGGTAACCCAACGGTGATTGTGGCCGCGCATGCATTGAAGGCGGGCACGGTTATCGTTTCGGCAGACGTCAAAGCCGTACCATGGCCTGGCGATCACCTACCGAAGGGCTCCTACCAAAGTGCAAATGCAGTGGTCGGAAGCACGGTGTTCGATCCCATTACCGATGGAGAACCCGTCGTCGCGACACACCTCGCGTCGAGCGCATCAGGCGCCGGCTCTGGAATACCGGAGGGCATGCGAGGGATTTCGGTCCACGTGGCCGATTCCACGGGAATTGTTGCCTTGCTGCGCGCGGGGCAAAAAGTAGATATCCAGGTGGTAACGGGGCGCGGGACGAAGCCGGGCGAGACGCAAGTCCGGACGGCGCTCGAAGACGTTACTGTACTTTCCGTTACGCCGCAGCCTGAACAAAGCTCGCAAGGCCGCAGCTTGCCGGTGGTCACACTGCTGGCGAAGCCGCAGGAAGCGGACATTCTTGCAGCGGCCGATTCCGGGGCCGATATTCGCCTGGCACTGAGAAATCCTTTGGATAACGCCACGCGGAACCGAGAGGCGCTGGCGCTCGGAACCGTGATGCGCGGCGCGCGCTAAAACAGGTTGACATATGATTCTCGCTTCTTCGCTCGCATTCTTCTTAGTCATCTTCCTCGTCGGGTCGATCCTGACGGCGGTCGCATGGATGGCATTCCTCAAGATGCGCGCCGAGGAAACGGAAGCGGCGCATCTGGAAGCCACGACGGCGGAGCCATGGGACGAGAAAGAAGTCGGCCAAACCGATTCGGTCCTGTTACGTCGAGAACGGTTTAGCTCGATCACGTTCCTGGATAGCTTATTAAACCATTTTGACTTCGTTGAAATCCTGAAGATTCGTTGCGAACAGGCACAACTGAATTGGACTGCGGGACGCGTCATCAGCATGATGTTGCTCATCAGCGTGACTAGTTTCGCGATTCTGGCGCAATTCATTCCGACGTGGGCAGCGACCCTCGGCGGGATGTTCGCGGCGATGCTCCCCTATTTCTATATTCTGAACCGCCGCAACAAGCGATTCCAGAAATTCCGCGAGAATTTCCCCGACGTACTGGATTCGCTGGCACGCGCATTACGGGCTGGTTATCCGCTTTCGGCAGCGATGGACATGATTGCCTCGGAGACGGCTCCTCCGGTATCGGAAGAAATGCAGCGCACGTCGACGGAAGCCAATCTGGGGCGCGGCTGGCCGCATGCATTGGAGAACCTGGGAACCCGGGTCCCTTTGTTGGAAGTTCATATGTTTATCGCCGCGGTTCAATTACACTCGCGGACCGGCGGCAAGCTGAGCGAAGTGATGGGTGGAATGGCAGAGAACATGCGCGAAAGTCTGGCGCTCCAGGGCGAAGTCCGGTCCCTTGCCGCACACGGCAAGCTGACAGGGATGGTCCTGACGATTCTCCCTATCGGCATCGGGATCATGATGATGTTCGTGAGCCCGAATTATATGCGGGTACTTTTTAACCATCCGATTGGCAAGGATCTGGCTGCCGCGGCAGTCATCTGTCTGATCCTGGCCCATTTCGTGATTCGCAAAATCGTGGACATCGAGGTATAGCGTGGGACTGCTCGCTGGGCTCTTTCTCTTCGTAGTGGCGGCTGTTACTGTGGCCGGGTACGTCTTCGTGCTCCGTCCATCGCAAACGGACGTTATAGATGCGGAAATCCCTGCCGGCATCGCCCACGGACACGACGGACGCCCTGCCGCGCAGACGGCCATGTTCGACGCGTTCCGCCTGATCGGCGACGCGATGCCCGCTTCGGACAAACACACGGAACTGCGGCACGTGCTTGTGGCTGCAGGTTATCGCTGGCCATCCGCCGTCTCTGTCTTTATTGGGATCAAAGTCGCGACCGCCCTTTTGTTGGGCATCTCGACCGCATGGGCCTCCGTGTATGGCCAATCGGACACGAGCGCTGCATTCCTGGCCATGGTGTGTGGACTTGGATTCGGCTATATGTTGCCGGATGTGGTCTTGGGGCGGATGGCACGGCGGCGTGTGGATCAACTCAGACACGGACTGCCGGCCGCGCTGGATCTCCTGGTTTTGGCCGTGGAGGCAGGACAAGGATTGGATTCGGCGATTCTCGATACAAGCCGCGGCTTGCGCAGCTCGCATCCGGCATTGGCTTCGGAATTTACGCAACTGCAGTTGGAACTCAAGGCAAACACGACGCGAGCCGATGCGCTCCGCAATTTCGCTCTGCGCAGCCGCGATGCCGAGATGCGCAAATTTGCGAATCTGCTGATTGATACGGATCGATTCGGAACCAGCCTGGGCCCGGCATTGAAGACCCACGCGCGCTATCTACGCATCCGTTTCCGTCAAATGGCGCAGGAAAAGGCCCGCAAGGTCGGCGTCAAGCTGATTTTCCCGGTGTTTTTTTCTGATCTTCCCATCTGTGATTCTTGTCACCCTTGGGCCAGCCGTCCTATTGCTGATGACGCAGATGAAGAGCCTGCTTGCGCTTTAGCCTCGCCGGCATTTCGCCGACCATTTCGTAGTTTGTAACGCACCGGGCGTACACTATCCACATATGACTCGAGTGGATCGCCGCACGGTGGACCTATCCAGCTATCCCGATCTCATCGTGATCTATCTCGGCATGCGTGTGAATGCATGGACCGGGCTGAAGACTCTGTTCGGGCTGGGCCCGCAGATCGCCCAATCGGTGCAGGCAAAGCCGGATGGTCTGCTGCTCCACGAAGATTTGTTATTCTCCCTACTCCCGCCGCATGTTGGAATGCGCCAGTATTGGCGCGATTTCGAATCGTTGGAACGATGGTCGCGCTCCGAGCCGCACCGCCAGTGGTGGCAAGAGTTCTTGCGCGATTCAGGAGGCACCGGCTTCTGGCATGAAACGTATGCCATGCGTGGAGGCATGGAAGCCATCTACGACGACATGGCGGCGCCCATCGGCATGATGAAGTTTGCGCCACTGGAGAAAGCGCGCGGGTCTTCCTTTTCCTCGCGCAAGCGCATGCAGCGGGAAGGCGCCGAGACATCGCTCGCGCCCGCATCCGAAGAAGATCTGTACGGCAAATAATTCAGCGCAATCCCAACGCAGAGAGCGCCGCGCGGGTGGACTCACAATCCTTGTGCAAGATGCTGCGAATGCCGAGCTCTTCGGCAACCTGCGTAAACATAAGCGTGTTTTCGATGTAGACGATCTGCGAGACCGGCACCTGCGCGAGATCGAGCGCCAGGTGCAGGATTTCCGCATCCGGTTTGCGCAGTCCCACGAAGGATGAGGAAACAAAGAAATCCACAAAATCGGTGAGCTTGAATTTCGGAATGCGGTAGGCGTTGAGCTCGCGGCCTTCGTTGCTGACCACGACAACCTTCAAGCCGTGGCGCTTCTTGAGGTCGGCCATCAAGGCAAGCATTTCAGGAAACGCCTGCGATTGCTCGAACATGAACTTGCGAAATTGCGCGTGCGTAAACGAGCGCTTTTCGTAAAAAACGATGCGGTCCAGATATTCGCCTAGCGTGATGTGGCCCTGTTCGAAGGTATCGAACGTGAGGCGATGACGCTCGTCCATCACGGCATAGTCCAACTTAAAATGCTTAGCGGCCCGCTTGCGGGAGTGATGATTCCAGCCATCGGTGAGGAGAACCCCACCGATATCCACAAACAGACACGTGATGCGCGGATTCTTCTTCAATTCGCTTTCTCCCTGGGAGCGCTGGCGGCACTATCGGCGACAATCATCGCACGGTCGCGCAGAACACGTCCAGCCGGAATCGACGTATCGCCCGCGAGCAAGCGCTGCAGCATATCCTTCTTTTCGTCACCCGTAACGACCCACAGAATTTTTCGTGCTCGATTCAGGATCGGATACGTCAACGTCATGCGCTGGCGGCCCTGATAGATTCCCGTGATCGCAACATCGGCGTCGTCGACATGCAGGACCGGATCGTTCGGCACGAGCGAAGCAGTGTGGCCATCGGGTCCCAGGCCGAGGTGCACAAGATCGAGGACGGGCGGTGATCCAGCAATGCGCTGCAGTGTCTCGGCGTAATGGGCAGCAGCCGCGTGCAGATTGGAAGATTCCACGGGCATCGCGTAAATATGTTCGGGCGGCAATGGCGCGTTCGCGAGAAGGCTTTCGCGCAGATGTGTGAGGTTGCGATCAGGATCGCCCGCGGGAGCGACCCGCTCATCGACTTGAACAACATGGACCGATGGCCACGGGACATCTTGGCCAGCTAGGGCCGCAAGCATCAACCAGGGCGTTCGGCCACCGCTCACGGCCATCACAAAGCGACCGGTGGTGGCCACGGCCGAGCGAGCTTCACTCGCGATGATTTCTGCAGCCCGTTGGGCAACGGCATCCGCGTCGCCCGGAACTTCGAGGTTCATATTAGGGCTTCACCGGGCTGGATGGGGCGGGCGCAGAGTTTGCAGGCGCAGCAGCCGCGGGCGCCTGATTCACTACCGGATTACGCCATCCACCAGCAGGCGCGAGTTGATCCGCGCTGCGCGGGCCCCAGCTTTGTGGCTCGTAGAAATCAAGTGGCGTATCTTTTGCCAGCACAGGATCCACAATGCGCCAAGCCTCTTCTACGTAATCCTGCCGCGCAAAGAGAGTGGAGTCGCCGTCCATGACTGCGGTGAGAAGACGCTCGTAGGCATCTACCTCTTCCGGAGAGGGATTGTGACTGGCGAGCATCTCGGTAGACTGCCCGGCGATCTCGTCATCGGAACCCATCACGGTCATCCCCATCGCGATCGTCACGTCTGGATTGATGCGCAGGCGTAAGTGATTTTCCAGCAGATCCTGTTCCGGGATAGTAGCGGGAGGTTTGCGGAATCGCCCGACGATTTCGGTACAGGTGACTGGCAGGTTCTTTCCCGCGCGGATGTAGAAGGGCACGCCTTTCCAGCGCCACGAGTTGATCTCCAACTTCACGGCCGCGAACGTTTCAACACGCGAATTGGGAGCAACGCCGGGCTCCGATCGATAGCCGATGAACTGACCGCGCACTAAATTCGCCTCTTCGATAGGAGGGATCGCGCGCAGGACCTTGACCTTTTCGTCGCGCAGGGATTCGCCGTCCGTGCGGACTGGAGGCTCCATGGCGACGTTGCAGAGAATCTGAAACATGTGGTTCTGGATCACGTCACGAACGGTGCCGACCTGTTCGTAGAACGCTCCGCGTCCTTGAACGCCGAAATCCTCGGCCATCGTAATTTGAACGCTTTCGATGTGATTGCGATTCCAGAAGGATTCGACAAACGCGTTGGCGAAACGAAACACCAACATGTTGTTAACGGGACGCTTGCCGAGGTAATGATCGATGCGGTAAACGGAATCCTCAGGGAAGTTCGCGTGCAGGGTTGTGTTCAGTTCTTGCGCGGAGGCAAGATCGCGCCCGAAGGGTTTCTCGAGAATGACGCGAGCGTCGTTTCCACAGCCTGAGGCTTTTAGGTGTGTCACGACCGTCTCAAAGAGCGAAGGCGGAATCGCCAGATAGAAAGCAGGGCGACGGCATCCATCGAGCTGTTTGCGCAAAGCGGCCCAGGTTTCCGGATCATGATAATCGCCGTCGACGTAACGCAAGAGGGCGAGCAGCTTCGGGAACGCGTCTGGATCGATCGTAGCGTGCTTCTCCAGGCTGTCTTGCGCGCGAGCTTTCAACTGATCGAGCGTCCAGCCCGCTTTCGCGACGCCAATGACGGGCACGGTGAGGCGCCCGGCCTTCACCATCGCCTGCAGAGACGGGAAGATCTTCTTGTACGCGAGGTCTCCGGTGGCCCCGAAGAAGACGAGTGCGTCGGATTTAGCTCTGCTCATGGGTTCAGTCACTCGAATCTACTTCTCAGCCGGCTTTTCGACGTGTCCGCCGAATTGGAAGCGCATCGCGGAAAGGACCTTATCGGCAAACTCGGCTTCTCCACGCGAACTAAAACGTTCGTAAAGGGACGCGGTGAGAACGTGCGCGGGAACGCCTTCGTCGATGGCGGCCTTGATGGTCCAGCGTCCTTCGCCGGAGTCCGAAACGCGGCCGGCAAATTTCGAGAGGGCGGGGTCGTCCACAAGGGCCGAGGCCGTCAGATCGAGCAGCCAGGAAGCGATGACGCTGCCGCGGCGCCAGACTTCGGTGACGTCGCGCAGATCGAAGTCATATTGATAGTGCTCCGGATCACGAAGTGGAGTGGTTTCGGCGTCATTGGTGTGTTCGCGCTTGCCGATGTTGGCGGAACGGAGTACGCCGAGTCCTTCGGCGTATGCCGCCATGAGGCCGTACTCAATTCCGTTGTGGACCATTTTGACGAAGTGTCCTGCTCCGTTGGGTCCGCAGTGCAGATAGCCGTTTTCGGCAGTGCCGCTATTGGGCTGGCGGCCCGTGGTGCGAGGGATATCGCCGATGCCGGGCGCAAGCGTGCAGAAGATAGGGTCGAGGCGCTGGACAACTTCGAGCTCGCCGCCAATCATCATGCAATAGCCGCGGTCGAGTCCCCAAACGCCACCGCTGGTGCCGACGTCGACGTAATGAATGCCTTTTGCGGCCAGTTCTTTCGCGCGACGAATGTCGTCGATGTAATAAGAGTTGCCGCCGTCGATGATCGTGTCCCCGGCTTCGAGATGCGGGAGGAGTCCGGCGATGGCGCTATCGACGACGCCCGCGGGAACCATGAGCCACACGGCACGCGGTGCGGCGAGTTTCTTCACGAGATCAGCAACGTCAGAAGAGCCAACGGCATTTTCTTTTACGAGATCGCTCACCGCCTGGGCCGAACGATCCGAGACAACGCATTCATGACCGGCGCGCAGAAGGCGGCGCACCATGTTGGCGCCCATCCGGCCGAGTCCAATCATTCCGAGTTGCATGTATGCTCCTAGTCTTAAACAGCGCTTACTGCTTCAAGTGCCGCGCAAGGCGGATCAAATTATTGGTGGAACTATCGTGCTTGAGTTTCGGTTCTTTGGTGCTTTCAATCTCCGGGACGATCTTCTGGGCGAGCGCCTTGCCGAGTTCAACACCCCACTGATCGAACGAATCGATGTTCCAGATGGCACCTTGCGTGAAGACGCTGTGCTCATAGAGAGCGATCAGCATACCGAGCGTTTCGGGAGTCAGACGTTTGATCATGATCGTGTTCGAAGGACGATTTCCTTCGAAGACCCGATGTGGCACGAGCCATTCCGGGGTGCCTTCGGCTTCCACCTGCTTCGGCGTCTTGCCGAAAGCGAGCGCTTCGGACTGCGCAAAAACATTGGCGAGCAAGATATCGTGATGCCGACCCAGCGGATTCAGCGTTTGTCCGAAGGCAATGAAGTCGCACGGGATCAGGCGCGTGCCCTGATGGATCAACTGATAGAACGAATGCTGGCCGTTGGTGCCTGGTTCGCCCCAATAAATCGGACTGGTGTTGTAGTCGACGTGCGCGCCTTCGAGTGTGACGTGCTTGCCATTGCTTTCCATGGTGAGTTGTTGCAGATAAGCGGGCAAGCGCTTGAGATATTGGTCGTAGGGAAGAACGGCAACCGTCTGCGCGTCGAAGAAATCGGTGTACCAGACGGTGAGAAGTGCCAACAACACCGGGAGATTGCGCTCGAAAGGAGCGGTGCGGAAATGCTCGTCCATGGCGTGGAAGCCGGCGAGCATCAAATGGAAATTCTCGGGGCCAATCGCGATCATCGTGGAAAGGCCGATGGCGGAATCCATCGAATAGCGTCCGCCAACCCAGTCCCAAAACTCGAACATGTTGGCAGTATCGATGCCGAAGGCGGCGACTTCTTTCGCATTGGTGGAAACGGCGACGAAGTGCTTCGCAACGGATGCGGGATCGCCACCGAACCCTTTCAACGACCAGTCGCGCGCGGTGTGCGCGTTGGTCATGGTTTCAAGCGTCGTGAACGTCTTCGAGGATATGACGAACAGAGTTTCGGCGGGATCCAGAGCCTGGACCGCTTCTGCGAAATCCGTTCCATCGACGTTGGACACGAAGCGGAACGTCATGTCGCGCTGGCTGTAGTGGCGCAGAGCTTCGTAGGCCATCACGGGGCCGAGATCGGAGCCGCCGATGCCAACGTTGATCACATTGCGGATGCGCTTCCCGGTGTGTCCGGTCCAGGCTCCGCCGCGCACGCGATGGGCAAGATCGGCCATTTTATCGAGCACGGCGTGGACCTGCGGAACGACATCGTGACCATCGACCACGATGGACTTGCCTTTGGGAGCGCGCAGCGCCGTGTGCAGCACCGCGCGATTTTCGGTGCGATTGATTTTGTCGCCGCGGAACATAGCGTCGATGTGCGAGCGCAAACCGCATTCTTCAGCGAGTTGGAACAGCAGCCCTAAGGTTTCATCCGTGATGCGATTTTTGGAATAGTCGAGGTGGATGCCAAGAGCTTCGAGGACGAGGCGCTCTCCGCGCTGCTTATCCTGCGAGAACATCCGCTTCAGGTGCGTGCGGCGAATCTTGCGATGGTGCGCTTGCAGCGCCTTCCAAGCCGGCCGGTCTGTGAGTTTGTGCTGGGTCATTTATAGATGCGGTCCTTATGCCGCGCTGAGCGCTTGGTCGACAATGTGCTGGGCCTCGCTGAGGATCGTATTCAAGTGCGCCTCGCTCTGAAAGCTTTCGGCGTAAATCTTGTAAATATTTTCAGTGCCGGAAGGACGCGCGGCGAACCATCCGTTGGCCGTTGTGACTTTCAATCCGCCAATGGGCGCATTGTTGCCGGGCGCACGCGTGAGTTTCGCGGTGATCGATTCACCGGCCATCGTGGTGCTCTTCACGGCCTCAGGAGAAAGCTTACCGAGCTTGGATTTTTGCTCGGGCGTGGCGGCGGCATCGATACGCGAATAGTAGGGCGTGCCGAATTCGGCGGTGAGCGCGCGATAGTGCTCACCGGGATCTTTTCCCGTGCGCGCGGTGATTTCGGCAGCGAGCAGATCCATGATGGGGCCGTCTTTGTCGGTGGTCCAAACGGTTCCGTTGAGGCGCAGGAAGCTCGCTCCAGCGCTTTCTTCTCCACCGAAGCAATAGGAGCCATCGAACAAGCCGGGCGCAAACCACTTAAATCCGACGGGGACTTCGCTCAGCTTGCGTCCAAGCTTGTGTACGACGTGATCGATCATGCTGCTGCTGACG
>CAITIX010000311.1 GCA_903892565.1 uncultured Acidobacteriia bacterium | reverse complement strand
GCAGAGGGAGCAGCCAGAAGCTTGTGTGGAGCAGGAGGAAGATTTGCGGCGGACCGGCCGCGGCGTCCCCGAATGTCCACACCAGCGGCCTGCAGGACGCGATTCATCCTCCTTGAAAACGGTACAGGCACCACGGCCTGAGACGGCGTCGCGTTCCCTTCCTCGGATTTCGCGGCGCCTGGCTCCACAGCAGCGGAAGCCACCACATCGGCACCGGAATCAACCGGCGCCGCAGCGGTCCGCGGGAGTTCGTGGATCGCAGGCGCTGCGTGATTCTCGGCCACAGGCTGAGCGTCAACGGAACTTGCGCCAACCGGTCTTGCGTCAATATATTTTGTCGCCGAAGGTTTAGAAGCCACTGTCCAGGTGTCTACTAAACGAGCGTCCACGGAACGAGCGTCCACGGAACGAGCGTCCACGGAACGGGCGTCCACCGAACGGCTCTCCACGGATCGGCTCTCCACGGATCGGCTCTCCAACGTCTTCGTGCGAATGGAGCGCACTACTTGCTCTGGAGCTTGGGCGCTCGCGCCCAATAAGGCAGAGGATTTCGCCTCCATCATGTGCGACACGAACGTCGCAGGATCGATAATTTCCGGGATCAGAGCAGTCTCGGACGCCTCCGCCAACACCTTCGCAGCGGCATCCAAGCGCAGCTGCAAATCATGCGAGGCTGGAACGTCCGCAACAGGCGCGGCATCGGCCACTTTCCCGGCCGCTTCCCCCGTGTTCACCGCTTCGCTGGATAAAGCCGTATTTCGCGCCAGTTCGGCAAGCCCCACGAGAGAAGGTGCGTGAGACAACTCCGTAACCGCGTCGGCCGCGGCAACAGGTTCAGCAGCAGGCGTCTCGGCTTGAGCATCGGCTTTGACGTCTTTCTCGGCGTCGACCTTGATGTCTTTCCCAGCGTCGAGTGTGACTTCTTGTTCGGCTGCGACCTTTATTTCTTCGGCTACGCCCTTTATTTCTTCGGCTACGCCCTGGGATTTCTCGTCTTCCGTCCGACTAGAGAGAGAACTACCGTTCCGGGAAGCCGCGGAGCCTTCTTGGATCTGCGAGTGTCCCGTGATTCGGCCAGCAACAGAACCAGGGGAACCGCCCTTCGAGCCGGCCTCCGAGCGGTTTACATCCAAGATGCCAGCATCCGAAGACGAGGTGCTTGCGGACGCTTCCACTACGCCCGCCAGCACGAGCTCCGCTTGCTCTAATCCTTCGCAGGCGGGACACTCCCGCTCAGTGGGAGCGGTCTCTCGGCCACACTCCGGACAGATCCAGTGGAACATGTCTATAATTTACATGCAGAGTCCGGTAAATCCCTTCAGGCACACACCTTACCAGGGACACCTAGGAACCTTAGCGCCGCACTGGATTACGTCTCAGGGAAATCCCGACGTCGCTACGTGCGCTACGCACTTAGTACGAAACGCTCGCTGGTTTTCCAGTGGCGTTCGCGGGCGCCGGAGTGCTCGGAAATGGGCTTAATTCGGCGAAATTACGCGCTTCGCCCGGCCCTGCTGCCAGCGATAGAACGCGACCACAGCAGCCACCGCGAGCACGATCACCGACACCCACAGAAGGTCCCGATGCACCAGTTCGGTGATGCGCCGCCAATCCTCGCCAATGAAATACCCCAGGGTAAGGAAGCCGGCCACCCAGAAAAGCCCGCCGGACCACGCGTATGCAACGAAGGTCCCGAATCCTACTTCCGAGGCGCCCGCAATAACCGCCGTGAAATGCCGTACGCCAACGATGTAGTAGCCCAGGAACAGCGCCCAGTGCCCGCGCCGATCAAACCACTCGTGGACCTTCGCGAGCTTGGCGTCATCCATTCTGATGTAACGCCCAAATTTGTGGACCGCGCCGTGCCCGAGGGTGCGGCCGATGTAATAACTCAGGCTAATGCCGCACCAACTGCCGCACACCGCCGCGGCAAACGCTCCCACCGGATGCATGGATCCGCGCGAAATCAGATAGCCGCTAAAGACCAGCAGGGTTTCTTCGGGGAAAGGAATCCCCACAATCCCCAGCATGAGAAGTGAGAATAGCGCGACATAGCCGTAGGTGGTGACCCATTGAAAGACAAAGTCCACGGTTTCACAATAGCGCAGGCACGTAGACGTGAAGAAGACACCCGTCGCCCCCCCCCACCGCACGAGTACCCTTTCGCGACCAGACCGTTACTATGTCCCCTCCTTTACAGTTGGGGTTCGGTGCTAGTTTTGCGAAGGGACCGTGTTCATCACCGAGCCGCGACCGTCAGGAAGCGGCCAGAATGATGACGTTTTCTTCGCGACAGGCCATTAATCTTGCGCCGTCGCCCGGCTGTTGGGCGGGACGGCCAGGAACTCCATGAACTTGCGCTTGACTTCCACTTTCGTGGGAGAAGCCGCCACAGGCTGGTCATCGCCAACCAGCGAGGCGGCGAATCCGGCGTACGCTCGACCCAATTCCGATTCCGGCTCCACCAACGTTCCATTCGTCAACGCGCGCGCTACGCCCTGATAGTCGTTCGGCATGCTGCAAACTACCGGCGCACCCACAATATCCGCCACTTGTTTATTCGTGAACAGGGGCTTCTTGCCGTTGCGATTCAAAATCACCGAAATCCGGGATTCCAGCTCCATCTCTTTCAGAAACGCCATCTTCTCTCGCGCCTGATGCAGAGACGGAATCTCGGGCGTGCATACCATGAACACGCGCTTGGATTCCTGCATCAGCTCCATCGAGTAGCGCTCTAAATTACCGGAGACGTCGAAGACCAGCATCTCGTAATTACGGCGCACGAAGGACAGCAGCGTTCGCACCTGGGCCGCTTCAATCCGCACGTTCGGATTAATGCGTCCGGCATGCAACACGTCTAATCCCTTGATCTTCGTTACCAGCTGCGGCCACAGGTTCTCGTCGAGCTCATCACAATGCTCACAGGCTTCCGGAACCGAATGCGGATTGTTCAGCTGCAGCAGGAAACGGACCATCCCCGAATTCAAATCGAAATCCGACAGCAGGACTTTCGAACCCTGCCTGCGCGCCAACGCGGCGCTGACATTTAACGCGGTGGTCGAAGTTCCGGCGCCCGCCTTGGACGGGACGAACGTGAAGATCTGATTGGTGGTTTCGTAGTGGACCGGATTCTTTTGTAGCAGGTCTTTCAGGTGAGACAGCGCTTCCCACACGGCTTTTTTCTCAAAAGGATCCGCCAGAAATTCTCGAACGCCAGACCGCATGCCTTCCCGCAGAACATTGGGATCCAGCGTACGGTGCACGGCAACAACCTGAACGTGGTTCGCTTCCTTCTCCAGAACCTGCATGATCTGGAGCGCTTTATCGATACGTTCGAAACTAAGAAACAGAATTTCCGCGCCGACGGTTCTGAGACTACGCGGCAGTTCTCCCGGCTCCGGATATTTATCGGCCGCGCGCATCACGTTGACTGCGCCAGAGGCCTCCAGTGCGCGAGTCAGCTTGGTGCTCAACTCCCGATCAGGGCAAATAACAATGCTTCGCAACATAGGTTGCTCCTTACGCCATCCTGGTTCCAGACTAGAGGACGTTCCGCAGTCCAGCAATGGATGGGGTACCGCAGTTTGTAGGGTGAATCGTTCCTAGAAACCTTACCCCTCAACCTAAATCTGCCTCGGGTGTTCCACCTAAGCCACCTTCGGCCATTCCCTGCACTCGCCTCTTTCGAGTACAATTCATCCGATGACCCCAATATCGACGGAAACACGCAAGTCCAATAGTAGGGATCTGCCGGGTAGCCAACCGGAACGTTCTGGATTGCCTAAGATGATCGGACGCCTTCTGTGGGTGGCCGTGGCTTTACTCGGAGGATGGGCCTTTGCCGTCATCGCCCGCGACAACGGCGAGCCCGTCAATAGCCTGTGGCTGATCGTCGCCTCGGTCTGTATCTATTTAATTGGATACCGCTTCTACGCGAGTTTCCTCGCCGCCAAGGTCATGGCCCTCGATGACCGTGCCACTCCCGCCGAGCGCCTCCGCGACGGGCACGACTTCGAACCCTCCAACAAATGGATCGTCATCGGGCATCACTTTGCCGCCATTGCAGGCCCCGGCCCTCTCGTCGGACCCACGCTTGCCGCGCAGTTCGGCTATCTGCCTGGAGCCCTGTGGATCATGATCGGCGCCGTACTCGGTGGCGCGGTGCAGGATTTCGTCGTGCTCTTTTGTTCCATCCGCCGCAACGGTAAATCTCTCGGACAAATGGCGCGCGAGGAAATCGGCAAGGTCGGCGGCTTCGTCGCCCTCATCACCGTCTTATTAATGATGATCATCATTCTCGCCGTGGTTGGCCTTGTGGTAGTGAACGCCCTCAAAGGCAGCCCCTGGGGGACGTTCACCATCGGCGCGACCATGCCCATCGCCGTCATCATGGGACTCTACCTCCGCTACATCCGCCCGGGAAAAGTACTCGAATGTTCGGCAATAGGTTTCGTCCTGGTGATGGCCAGCATCTTCGGTGGACAAGCCATCTCCGAATCCGCCTCCTGGGCACCCGTGTTTACCTTCACCGGCGTCGCGCTCGCAGGATTGCTCATCGGCTATGGATTCCTCGCCAGCGTTCTGCCCGTCTGGCTGCTGCTCGCGCCACGCGGCTACTTGAGCACGTTCGTCAAACTCGGCGTCGTCGTGATTCTCGCCATCGGCATCTTCTTCGTGCATCCGCAATTGCAAATGCCCGCGTACACGCGCTTTGTCGATGGCACTGGTCCCATTTTCGCCGGGAAGATATTCCCGTTCTGCTTCATCACCATCGCCTGCGGAGCCGTCTCCGGCTTCCACTCGCTGATCTCTTCCGGCACGACACCGAAGCTACTGGCGCGTGAACGTTACGCCACGGCCACTGGCTACGGTTCAATGCTGCTCGAAAGCCTGGTCGCGATCATGGCCCTCATCGCGGCGACTTCTCTGCAACCCGGCGTCTTCTTTGCGGTGAACTCGCCTGCCGGAATCGTGGGATCCACGCCCGCCGCCGCCACCGCCACCATCTCCAGTTGGGACCCGCGCTTCGCCGTCACGCCCGATCAGATGGCCACGCTCGCCGATAGCGTCGGCGAAAAGAGCTTGTTCTATCGCACCGGCGGAGCTCCGTCGCTCGCGCTCGGCATGGCCAATATTTTCTCGACGATCCTCGGCGACAAGCGCGTCCTCGCCTTCTGGTATCACTTCGCGATTATGTTTGAGGCGCTGTTCATTCTTACGCTGATGGATTCAGGCACCCGCGTCGGGCGCTTCATGCTGCAGGATCTTCTCGGCGATATATGGCCCAAACTCGGGGAGACAAATTGGAAACCCGGCATGCTGATGACCAGCGCGGCGATTGTCCTCATGTGGGGCTACTTCCTGTATCAGGGCGTGGTTGATCCCCTGGGAGGAATCAATTCGCTGTGGCCGCTGTTCGGCATCTCGAACCAATTGCTGGCGGCCGTCGCCCTGTGCGTTTCGACCACGGTGCTCATTAAGATGCACGGCTCGAAATATATGTGGGTCACCTGCGTGCCTCTGGTTTGGCTGGTGATCGTCTGCTTCACCGCAGGATGGCAGAAGATCTTCGACGCCTCGCCGGATCTCGGCTTTCTGGCCCAGGCCCAAAAGCTTGCCAGTGGGCCCCAAACCGCCACCACCGCCACGCTGATCTTTAACAATCGGCTCGACGCCGCCGTCACCGCCGTCTTTCTCGTTTTAGTGGCAGTGATCCTGGTGGATTCGCTGCGCGTGTGGATCGGTATCCTCGGCGGCTCTTTGTCCGCCACCACAACTGAAACGCCGTATGTCCAGTCCACACTGGGGCAGGAGGTTTAGCTGATGCCTGCGCCTGCACTCTC
>CAITIX010000310.1 GCA_903892565.1 uncultured Acidobacteriia bacterium | reverse complement strand
TGGCAATAGCCAAAGCATCCGCAATGTAGTGCCATTGAATGGCCGAAACTTTTCGGCAGATGCGTCGGTAGCGCGACGAGTTGCCGGCTCCGTCGCCGTGCGCCTCGGAGGCGGCTGGCAAACCGGCACGAACAGTACGACGGGCAACGAATTCACCTCGCACGGCTTTACGGGCCGCTTCGCCGTGGAACATCCCCGAATTCAGGTATCGTTGAGCTTGAATCAGACCCTTGCGAACACCTCGCCGATTTACAGTCAGCTACTCGGTGTCGATCCAACGGCCGCGCTCTTGCTGGGGTCGCTGAATCCCATTCCGAGCGATTTCCGTGGCGCCTCCATCGCGATTCACGCGGTGCCGATGCGTAAAGTGGAGCTCTCCATTACGTGGACGCAGAGCCGCCAACACCTGGCTGGAATCGTGAACAATGACCTTTCTTTGTTGGACGCGCGTGCGACATATCACTTCCGCAAACTGCAGTTTGACGCCGGTCTAATCCGCACGGTGCAACTCTTTTCGAACTATCCTACAACCTCGCGTGGACGTTATTACGTCCGAATCTCGAGACCGGCCAAGATCTATTAACCGCATATGTTGACGCGCTTCCATCTTCGCTTAACAGTCATCGCCGCCCTGGCGATGGGCAGTCCTGCGGCAAACGCAGCCACGACTTCGCGCGGCACCGTGGAGTATCTGCGCACCATCCCCTCGGTGCAGGAGTTCACCAAGTCCCGCGGCTTCTTTACAAAGTTGATCGACTTCGTCGCCGGGCGTGCCGAGGACAAGCCGGAACTCCTGCGGCCGTATGCCACGACCCACGATAGCCAGGGACGTCTCCTCGTCGCCGATGCAGGCATGCGCGGCGTGCATATTTACGATTTCGAAAAGCACAAGTATCAATTCCTGAAGGGCGCGAAAGGGAATGCCTTCGAATCGCCGATCGACGTTGCTTGCGACGCGGCCGACAACATTTACGTAAGTGATTCCGCACGCGCGCGAATATACGTTTTCGATAGCAAGGGAAAATTCCAGCGCTACATCGGAGGATCCACTCAGGAGCCGCGCATGTTGCGCCCCACGGGCATGGCGCTCGATAAAACCGCGAAGCAGATTTACGTGACCGATACTCTGCGTCATCAGGTGTTGGTGCTCGGGCTCGATGGCTCGCTCATTCGTGCCATCGGGAAGCGCGGAAGTGGTGAGGGTGAATTCAACTTCCCCACGTCGCTCGCTCTGGTCTCGGGAAAGCTCTATGTGGTCGACGCCATGAACTTCCGCATTCAAACCATTACTCCTGAGGGCCGCTTTGTGCGTGCCTTCGGGCAGCTGGGAAATCAGTCTGGAACCCTGAATCGTCCCAAAGGAATTGCGGCAGACACCGACGGCCATCTGTACGTGGTGGATGCTCTCTTTGAAACCGTCCAGGTCTTCAATACGGACGGACAACTTCTGTACTACTTCGGTTCCACAGGAAGTAAGCCCGGACAGTTCCAATTGCCCACGGGAATTTCGATCGATTCTCGCAACATCATCTACGTCGCCGATTCTTATAACCGTCGCGTGCAAGTGTTCCGTTACCGGAGAATCGACGAATGAGAGGACTCCGGCACATCATCGCCTGCCTGTTCGTAACCGGCCTTGCAGCACCGTTGCTCGCGGTGGGACCGGCGCAAATGGTCGTCGGCACGCAACACGATTTAACGGTCACGGGCAGCGGTCCCGTCTCATCGGCCAAGACCGATACTTGCTATTTTTGTCACGCGCCGCACAACGTCACGGGATCCCTCGGCGCGCTGTGGGATCATCAGCTCTCCGTACAAACGTACACAACGTACACCAGCACCACTTATAACTCGGGCGCGCAAACGCCTTCCGTCGGATCGTCGAAGCTTTGTCTCAGCTGCCACGATGGCACCGTTGCCGTGGGACAAACGATCGCCAGCGGTCTGGTTGCTACCTCTGGCTCGCTCACCGCGCCCGATAATCTCGGATCGAACCTCGGCACCAGTCATCCCGTGAGTATGGTCCCCGCCAATGATGGACAGCTTGTGACCACGCTTTTTGGAACTCCGGCCACTACGAAAGATCCTGCCGTCAAACTCGTCTCCGGAAAAGTCGAATGCATTACCTGCCACGATCCTCACGTGCAAAATCTAGACACGGCTCGCGGCATGTTCCTCGTTCGTTCCAACTCGGCTGGAACTCTCTGCTTGGCCTGTCACGATCCCTCGCGCGCGCAGCCGAATCAATTGAGTGGTTGGACTTCGGGCTCACATGCCACCGCGACGAACACCGTCCCGACGACGGGCACGTTTGCTCCTTATGGAACGGTTTCCGCTGATGCCTGCTCCAGCTGTCACGGAGCGCACAACAACAATTCGGTTCCGCGGAATATGAAAGCGGCGGAAGAGGCCGCGTGTTCGCCATGTCACGCTGGGGCTAACGCTACTCCCTCGCCCTTGAACATCATGACCGAGTTCACGAAGACGTATTCGCATCCCACGACTACCGTATCCGGCGCGCATGATCCGTCGGAAACACTGCCCGTGAATACAACCCGTCACGCGGAATGCGCCGATTGCCACAACTCGCATGCGGCTGCAGCGCAAACCGGCACGGCGCTGGCTCCGACCATTCAGGCGGCCATGAACGGCGTCAGTGGTTACGATGCGGCAGGCGCGCAAATTCCCGCGGCCAAGGAATACCAAGTCTGCTTAAAGTGCCACGGCGATAGTACAAACAAACCTGCAACCAGCACCTATGGACGAACGGCCACGCGTTATCCTCAAGGGCTGCCGGCGAGTTCCGGACTTGTCGCGCCGCCTCCGCCGGGCGATGCGTTGAACATTCGC
Organism: uncultured Acidobacteriia bacterium; assembly: GCA_903892565.1. Taxonomy (GTDB): domain Bacteria; phylum Acidobacteriota; class Terriglobia; order Bryobacterales; family Bryobacteraceae; genus Palsa-187. The sequence goes on along the minus strand of CAITIX010000310.1, from coordinate 1,782 downwards.
CTGAAGTTCATGAGTCCCATCAGCCATAACGTGATGGGCTATTCGGTACCTTCGGTGACGAATGCCTACTTACGGCCCTACATGCTCAATAACGATGGCACCAACAACACCAGCCGCCCGCTGACGGCGACCTCCACCATCTATTGCTCCGATTGCCATTCGAACGATCAAGCCCGTGCGAACAAAGGAACTGGTCCCAACGGCCCTCATGGGTCTGCCTATCAGCATCTGTTGCAAATGAATCTATACCAGGAACCCGCCGGAGGACGAAACGGCGGAGGAAACGTCGCCGCGAATAACACGATGTGCAATAAGTGCCACATCGTATCTGGCACGGGAAGCATCGCCGGCATAGGCTCCCACTCCGAGCATTTGGGAGGCGACGTCGGTGCCGCCTGCACCACATGTCACGATCCACACGGTGTGATCGGTGGAACCGCCGCCACAAATCGAGGGCTGATGAACTTCGATACCGGCGTTGTTTCCAGCACCACCGGCGGTTTCGGCGTTGTTCCCGGCACCCCGGTCCGTGGAACGTGTTACTTGCGTTGCCACGGTGAAACTCATTCGGGACGCACGTACTGAGGTGATGCGAAACATGCGGGACACTTCACAATCGCTGCCCGCTTCGCGACTCGTTCTCTCTCGCGTTTTGGCCGCGCTGATTCTGTGCGTATCGGGAGCAGACCTCGTGGCGCAAGATAGCGAAGCCGCTAGCGTCGTCCAATATCAGCATGTCGAGACGTTTGGATCGAAGCTCGGAATTCAACCACCGAAGTTGCTCAATCGTCGCTTTGCGAAATTGGCAGTGGGCGAGAGTGAGATTCGCTACGGGATTGCCGCGCCCATGGGCGTGATTGTCGATACACGTAATCGTGTGTGGATCGCCGATGCGGGAGCCGCGTCCATTCATATCTTCGACCCGGCGAAAAACGGCTATCAACAAATCCATCGCGCGGGCGACGTCCAACTGGAGCGCCCCGCCGGCATCGCCATCGATCGGCAAGGAAGAATCTACGTTACCGACTCCGTCGCGGGCAATCTTCTGGCGTTCGATAAAAACGGCGACTACACGCGCAATCTGACCCACAGAAAGAGTGAGCGTGTTCTGCGCGCTCCTACGGCGATTGCTCTGTCGGAAAATGCCCGGACCATTTACGTGCTGGATCCTCCGCAGCACGCCGTCGTTGCCTTCAATCAAGAGGGTGAGACCATCGCAACATTTGGGAATCCTGGCGAACTGATCGAGCCCGCCAATATCGCAGTTGTGGGCGACGACGTGTGGGTGTTGGATACCGGCTTGCATCGTGTCCAAGTCTTCACCGCCAGCGGCCGTCTGCGCCGCAGTCTCGCGATCGATGGAGTCGCGTATCCCTCCGGGCTGGCCTACGATGCTCTGCGCCATCACTATTTCGTCGGAAATCCATCCTTGGGTACAATTCAGGCTTTCGATGAACAAGGCAGAAACGTTGGTGTGTTCGGCGGTCTCGGCGACGCTGTCGATCAAGTACGCAAGATTGACGCGCTGTACGTGGATGCGAATGGCCGTGTGTTTGTCGTCGATTTTAGAGACGGAAAAGTGACGGTCTTCGGAGAACTTCCAGGGAGCGATACCCGCCACTACGCGTTGTCGAACAGTTCGCCCTCCGATGATTCCAGCACGTACTTGCAAAGGACCCGATAATAAACCTATGAAATCGTATCTTCTGTTCTTGATTTGTACCGGAGTTATGTTCGCGGAAACTGTGGCTGGGCTGAAGTGGACGCCCCCGGCCGGGTGGA
>CAITIX010000309.1 GCA_903892565.1 uncultured Acidobacteriia bacterium | reverse complement strand
TCGATTGGTTTGACTGCCCGCGATCGTCGGAATGCGCATCGGGGCCACGACACGGTTCTGATCGGCCGTTCGGCGCAACACCTGGACGTATTTTGCCGGGGTCTCCTGCAGGACCACCGGCGAGTGGGTGGCGATGATCGCATAGCCGTCGAAGGCTTCGAGACACGCCCGCACGCTCTTGAGAAACGCGGCGAGCAGTGGCGGATGAAGGTGGGTTTCAGGCTCGTCGATGAGAACCAACGTAGGCTCTGACCCCGAGATGTGCGCGGTGAGCTCGGTGACGATCTTGAGCACCACCTTATGGCCACTGCTCAGTCCGCGGAAAAGCTCGCCGAGCTCCTCACCGTCGTGGTTGGCGTAGAGCTGAGTCAATCCGATGCCCTGGAACGATGGGTCGCGCAGCAGCGGCTTCAGGAAATCGAGCAGATTTTCCAGGCGTTTGGCTTTGCGGACGCCCCCTAGCGCCGACAAGAAATCGTGCTCGATCTCTGCCGGGGTAAGCAGCCGATAGGCCTGCTCGCCATTTGGCGCGTGATCGTCCAATCGCTCGCGAAGGCCACAATAGAGGTATCCATCGATTTCACCGCGCTCTTGGAGCCACTCCTTCTCCTCCTTGGTGCGCCCTGGAATGACAAAGGTGTCGAACGCGCTGTAGGACACCACGACCACCGTCTTGAACGGTGGCGGGTTGCCGATGAACCGACCCGCCGCATTGTCCAGCACGTCTTCTTTGCTGCCGTATCCGTATCCGCTCGCTACGATCGCGAGGTTTGAGAGCAGTCGGGTCTTGCCCGTACCATTGTAACCGATCAGGGCGTTAATGCGGTTCGGCAACCGGCCCCGTCGCTGAAAATCGAAGTCAATCGTGAAGGCGTTCGAGTGTTGCGCCACCCGCGTCTTGAACTTAACCTTGAACCCCGCGCTTCGCCGTTTCGTCGGCAGCGTAGGCGCACGCAGCAAGCGTGCAGCGTCACCGATCGTTCGCTCGGCGCCACCGAAACGCAGCAGCGAGACGCGATAGGCCTCGCTGTCTTCGACGCTTGCCTTAATCTCGTCGTCGAACGCAACATCTCGAAGACCTCGGAAGTAGAGTTCGAAAATGTCGCGTCCTAATTTGTAGATTGTCTCATAATAATCGAGGTCTGCACCTAGCGATGCATAGCCAGCAGGTAATTCCTCAAAGGGCTGTCTGGGCATTTCGGTGTATCCGCTGGTTCGCCCGCCGATGTCTATGCCGTTGTCATGGCGGATTCGTTCATGGCCGCGTCCGATGCTCGCCTCAAGAAGAACATCGTCGAGTTGGATGGTGCGCTGGACAAGATTGACAGCCTTCGTGGCGTGTATCACGACTGGGTCGACCCCTCTCAGCCGCAGGAGCGCCAGGTGGGTGTGATTGCGCAGGAACTTCAGGCGGTCTACCCTGAACTCGTGATGGAGGGCGGCAATGGATTCCTCAGCGTCAATTATCCGAAGTTGACCGCTGTTCTTCTTCAGTCCATCAAGGAACTGAAGGC
>CAITIX010000308.1 GCA_903892565.1 uncultured Acidobacteriia bacterium | reverse complement strand
CCGTAGAAGATGACGAGGTGGCTGTCTTTCTTGATGGGATTGTCGAGCGGACGGATGATCTGCTGGCCGTTCGGATACGGTTTCACGTCGGCGAGCGTCTCGGCCATGGTCTGGCCGGTGACGGTGAGGCAATCGCCGTGGAGCAAACCGGCGTCGAGCAGCGTCTTCATGAGCGGACGGATGCCGCCGATGGCGACGAGCGCGCTCATGCTGAACTTGCCGCTGGGCTTGAGGTCGGCGAGCACGGGCACGCGTTTGCCGATGCGCGTGAAGTCGTCGATGGTGAGCTTCACTTTCGCGGCGTGCGCGATGGCGAGCAAATGCAACACGGCATTGGTCGAACCACCGAGCGCGATGACGACGGTGATGGCGTTCTCGAAGGCTTTCTTCGTGAGAATGTCGAGGGGCTTGATGCCGAGCCTCAACATGTTCACGACGGCCGCACCGGCGCGGCGGCAATCGTCCATCTTCGCGGGCGAAATGGCATTTTGCGCGGAGCTGTTGGGCAGGCTCATGCCGAGCGCTTCGATCGCGCTGGCCATGGTGTTGGCGGTATACATGCCGCCGCATGAACCCGGCCCGGGAATCGCGCAGGATTCTACGGCGTGCAGTTCAGCGTCAGAAATTTTTCCGGCAGCATGTTGGCCGATGGCTTCGAACACGGAGACGACGTCGAGGTCTTTGCCGATGTTCGGCGAATTCGCTGGCGCAGTCGCCGCAGTGAGGCAGCCGGGCAAAATTGTTCCGCCATAGACGAACACGGCGGGGCGATTCATGCGGGCGATACACATCATCGCACCGGGCATGTTCTTATCGCTGCCACCGATGGCCACGTAGCCATCCTTGCCGCCGCAGCCGACGACGGTTTCAATCGAGTCAGCGATGACTTCGCGCGACACGAGCGAATACTTCATGGCTTCGTTGCCGTTCGAGATACCATCGGAGACGGTGATGGTATTGAAGACGATTGCCTTGCCGCCGCCGGCGTTCGCGCCTTTCTCGGCTTCAAGTGCGAGCTTATCAATGTGCATGTTGCACGGCGTGACGTTGCTCCAAGTGGACGCGATGCCGATGATGGGCTTCTTGAAATCTTCCTCGGTGAAGCCGACAGGATAAAGCATGGAGCGGGCGGCCGCGCGGTGCGGTCCGTCCAGAAGGGAACTGGAAAAGGGGCGGATGTTGATGGCTTTGGCAGATTTTGCTGGGGCGGATTTCTTTTTCATCGGACAGACATTTTACAAAAAATAAGACGCGGGGCAAGGCGCGGAAACAAAGTTGTCCCAAAGCGGCACGAAACTGCAAAAAAGTTAGTCACAGAACGGCGGAGCAGGGCGTTGAAAAGTTGGCAAGGCGGCTGCTATGAGTCACGCATGATACATTACACCGAAAGAAACCGGAGCCCGCTCTGTCACCTCATCACCGACTTCCGCTCACCGCCGCAAAAGCGCCTGGCGCGCTTTGACCTTTGGGGCGTGCTGACGTCCGTGGTGCTCGCCAGCCTGATGGTGGGCGTAGTCCGTTTGTTCGTGGCGCACTGAACGCGCCGGCAGTTTTCACGCGAAAGCCGCGAAGAGAAACCGAGGGGGAAATGGTCCCCGGTTTTTCTTCGCGGCTTTGTCGTAGCAGACTTGGTTGTAAAAAATAGGCCATGAGCGTGAAAGGTCGTCGGTTGAAAAATTAACAATCCGCTTGTGAACTCAGGGAGCAACCGCTTCGTCGCTGACGCGCGGGGTGAAGGAGAGTGCGAGATCGCCGACGGCCACTTCCATCGGCTTGCCGGACTGCGCCACGATTTGCGTGACGGCAAACTGGTGCGTCTCGCCGTAATCATTTTTCGATTCCAACGCGAGCGTGAGCTGGACGTTGCGCTTGTCGAGCAGGCGCGGCGTGAACGTGCAAGTTTCGCCGGTGGGCAGGAGCAGGCAGGTCTCGTTGTGGTTGGTAAGAGAGATTTCGCCGAGGTTGCGGTTGGCACCATTGCTGACGCTGTTCGTCGCGCTGGCGGTTATGCTTGGCGGCGCAGATTTCTGCTGCGGCACGGCTTTGTGACAACTGGCCGGAAGCAATCCGGTCAGGAAAATCATGACGGCTGAGGTGGTTTGGGCGATTCCCATGCCGTAGAAAAAGCAGGAATCAGGCCGAGACAAAACCGCTGGAAATAAAGGGAATTCCGCCAGAAAAGTGTCTCAAATTTTGAATCGCCGCCCCAAATCAGTCCGCGCGGTCGAAAATCAGGAGGTTCTTGCCATCCTTGATGGACAGGCGCAAATCTTCCGCCGTGCCGGTCAGGAATTTCTCCTCGCTGTTGAGCGTGATGTGCAAATCATAGTTCGCGCCGTTTGCGGTCCAGTCGCCCTTCCAGTTTTCCGAAGTGAACGGCAACTGGCCCGCCTGCGTCTGCGCGATGAATTTTGGCAGTTCTTTCACGAAAAGCTGGTTGTCGCCGGTCGCCAGCACGCAGGTGTTGGAATAGGCGAGCGACCACAGCGCGCGGATGCCGCGCATTTCGCTGGCGGTCATCTTCGGGCGACCCTGCTTCAGCCACGCGACGGTGACGGCGGGATTGAATTCCCAGCGGCCAATCAGTTTGTCGCTGTATTTCGCGGACTTACCGGTCTTCAAATATTCCGTGAGGTCGTCCAAATTGGTCTGGACGATGTCGGTGATAACTTTGATTTGCTCTTTGTTCGCGAGCAGCGCCAGCACTGATGGATTCTTCATCAATTCGCCTACCGACGTGCCGCTGGCCAGGGCATTGGTGATGGCCGGGTCGGTCACGAGCGCTTCCATTTCGGGGCGTTCCCACAGCGAGGTGAGCGCCGGATATTCCGCGAGGCGCGGGCCAACCTGCGGATTCTGCATGAGAAAACCGGCGAGGTCGGAATATTGATAATACGTCGCCGGCAATGTGCCGACCGCCGTGGCCGTGCGCGTGAGCCGCGCCGCCTGCAAATCGGTGCCGAGCGCGTTCACCAACCGGATGACCGCGCCCTGTTGCGCGCCGGCGGAAACCTGTGTCGTGACGTAGGTGAGGTTGAAAACGAGGAACGTGATCAGCACAAAATACAGCACGCCGTTGAGCAGCCCGATGCAGATGCCCAGACGGTTATTCAGCCGCGTCCACAACGCCAGCCGCAAATCGCCGGCAGTGTATTTGTAAAAATGTTCCACCCGCTTATGCACCGGCTGCGCGATAGCCGCGAACACGATGCTGACCAGAATGAAACCGGTAATCGGAGCCAGCGCCCAAGCCGTGATGGGATTGCTCGCGCCAACGTGCGATAGGATGGGGTGGGCGATTTTGCCGGCCAGCCCGGCCAGCAGCCACGCGAACAGAATGCCGACGAAGGCGAACGACGCGCGAATCGCGCCCTGCCGCCAGCCGGCGAGCGCCGCCGCGCAGAGCACCAAGAAAGCCAGAATCCAAATGGTCATACCGCCATTAAAAAACATCCCGCAAAAAATGCACGACGAAAAGTGCGTATGCCGGTTGAAAACCGCGCCGCAACGGCTATCTTCTCCGCGTGCGAATTTCCGTCATCGTCCCT
>CAITIX010000307.1 GCA_903892565.1 uncultured Acidobacteriia bacterium | reverse complement strand
CCGAGAATCCAGCGGTCGAGGCCAGTGAGCTGGTCAGCGGCCACCGTGTGCTTCGCGGGATCGAAGTCGTAAAGATTCGAGAGTTGGTAGCGCAGCGCGTTGCGGATGCCGCGATAGGTCTCGCCGACTTTGTTGATGCGTTCCTCGCTCACGACGATGTCGCTGCGGAAATCTTGCGACGCAACCCACAGGCGAACCACGTCCGCGCCGTATTTTTTGACGTAGGCCTCGGCGGTCTGCGGTTTTTCGTAAGCGCCCTGTTTGCTCTTGGAAATTTTTTCACGGTCGGCATCCACCATGAAGCCGTGCGTGAGGACGGTCTTGTAAGGCGCAGCGCCATTGCCCGCGAGCGAGAGCAGCAGCGAGGACTGAAACCATCCGCGATGCTGATCGCTGCCTTCGAGATACATGTCGGCCTGCCAGGAATCAGTTGATGGTTGAGAGTTGATAGTTGAGTGATTCAACTCCGTGCGCCGCATCAAAACAGCGCGCGATGAACTGCCGGAATCAATCCACACGTCGAGCGTGTCGCTGGATTTGGCGACGGCTTCCGCGCCGCTCCAATTCGCCGGCTTCACCAGCGCCCAGAGTTCGGCGGCAGATTTTTCAAACCAGATGTTCGAACCGTTTTTCTCAATGAGATCAGCGACGTTGCAGATGATTTCTTGGTTGAGAATCGCTTCGCCCTTCGCGTCGTAAAACGCCGGAATCGGCACGCCCCACGTGCGCTGGCGGCTGATGCACCAGTCGGGCCGCGATTGCACCGCGCCCTTGATGCGGTTCACGCCCCAATCGGGAATCCAGTTCACGCGGTCAATCTCGGCGACGGCTTCTTGACGGAACGTAGCAGCGGACGTGAGTCCGGTCTGATCATTCCCCGTATTTGAAGTGAGCGGACTTACGTCCGCTGCTACATGGTCAATCTTGATGAACCACTGATCCATCGCGCGGAAGATGACGGGCGTTTTGCTGCGCCAGCAATGCGGATAGCTGTGCGAATAATTTTGCTGCGAGAGCAACGCGTTTTTCTGCGTGAGCAGCGCGAGCACGGCTTCGTTCGCCTCGCTCTTGCCGGCCTTGGCGAGAATGGCTTTGCCGATGAGTTCGGCCGGCATCTGCTGTTCGACGGGCAATTCATTTGAGTAAGCGAGTGCGCCGTCGTCATTGACCGGTGAGTAGATCGGCAGACTATTCGCGCTGCCGAGTCGATAGTCGTCCTGACCATGACCGGGCGCGATGTGCACGAAACCTGTGCCGGTATCGGCGGTGACGAAGTCGGCCGCAAACGCCTTGCCGGTGCGATTGCAGAACGGATGTTGATATTGAATCGTGGCGAGTTGTTCGACGGGCAACGGCGTCTCGGTGTAATTCGCCCAGCCGCATTTCTCAGCAACAGCCGGCAGTAGACCGCGGAACACGATGAAATGTTCTGCGCCGACGGTGGCTTTGACGTATTGAAATTCTTTGTTGTAAGCGACCGCGAGGTTCGCGGGCAACGTCCAGGGCGTCGTCGTCCAGATGACAATGAACGTGTCCGTCTGGCCGACGACGGGGAATTTCACGAACACGCTCTGGCTGACGTGGTCGGCGTATTCGACCTCGGCCTCCGCAAGCGCGGTGCGTCAGGGAATGCTCCAATACACCGGATTCTTGCCGCGATAGACAAAACCTTTCGCGACGATGTCCGCAAACATG
>CAITIX010000306.1 GCA_903892565.1 uncultured Acidobacteriia bacterium | reverse complement strand
GTCTCCGATCGGGCATTCTTAAAGTCCCGAAAACTCTATCATTGCGTTCGGGCAGTGTCAAAGGGCCGGAGGACTCCAGCGGTGCACACAATCGGGTGTTGCACAAAATGTGCAAGAGCCGAGCGCAGGGAAGGCTTGATTTCGCATTGTCGTCGCTATTTTCGAGCCGCTTTCGGACGTCCCTGCTTCAAGCTCGTGTAAACCGCTTCGATGAAGTTATCGGTAGTCCAGGCTCCGGTGTTCGCACCGAACAGGTCATCGTAGTCGATGGTGACGCGGGCGGCACGCACTTGATCTAGCGTTGCGCCGCCATCGATCTGCATCTGGATGCGATCGCGAATAATGGCCAGCATGTCGCGATACTCGGAGAGTTCGTGCTCGTCGCTGACGCGGCCGTGGCCGGGGATAATCATCGTTCCGCCTTCGCCCAGATGTTTGTAGACGGTGAGGTCGAGGATGTTGTCGAGCGCGTCGATCTCGCCGAAGATGCTGCCGCCGTTCTTCACGTCGATGGGCGGGTATTGCGTCGTATTAAAGATGTCGCCGGCGACGATGACGTCGGAGTGACGGAAATGCACAATGCTATCGCCGTCCGTGATGGCGTTCTTTTCCCAAAACATTTCAATCGCTTCGTCGTTGTAAAACTTCCTGCGACGGCCTTCGAGGAACGTATCGCTGGGCCACCCGTCGGAGGGCGTGGGAGCCGCCTTACCTGTAGGCGCGCTCATGCGATTCAGGACGTTCTGGTGCGCCATGATCGTGGATCCTACGCCCGCGTCGGCGAACGCTTGCGCGCCAGCGGAAAAGAACGATCCAAGCACGCTGGGATCGGCGCCGGCGGCTCGTATCTTTACATTGCCTCCGGTATGTTCCGGACGAAAGCTTGTATTAGCGATGAACTGAATGGGCTTGTCGCCGATCATTTGTCGGACCGCGGCAATGACCTTGTCCGACAACTTGCCTTCGCCGGTGTCGACCACGAAAGCTCCTTGATCGCCAGTCTGCACGGCGATGTTGCCGCCATCGCCGATGAACAGGTATACGTTTCCCTGCACGCGCAGCGTGTGGATTTGTCCATCGTGAGGATTCGGATCGACGGCTTTACTGGCGTGCGGCGGTCCGCTCGGCGGCACCAACTCCGCTTTCGCAGCGGCTTCCGCAGCGATCGGATCTTTCAACTTCGCAAGGAAGTCGGGATAGATGCTTTCGGAACCACCGAGCGCAGCGAGCAGCGGCAATTTGTACTTGTCGACGTATTCACGCAGATACGGATTATTTCCGAAGGGGTAACTGGGAACCTGATCCACGGGTCGCCCGATGACCTGTTCGCCATCGTCACACGCATAAAGCCACGCATCCGGCTGGCGGGGCAGGCGGCGCATATCTGTCTCGCGCACAAGAGGCTCGCTCAAGTAAACCGGATCCGTAATGACGGTGACGTACGTGATGCGGTCGCCGTGCCGCACGAAATGTTCGACGATGGTAGCCTCGCTGCTGAATGCGATCCCGTTGCTGCGGATCCAGTTCCGCTTTACGTGCGTCGTATTCACGGTGAGCACATTGCCGTCATAGCGCCCGGTAGAAAATCCCAGAAAGGTGTGCGGAGCATAGGCGGGAGGATGCGCGCGGCCATCCATCCAAATTGTGCGCGTGCCCTCGGTGATTTGCCCGTACATCCCAATCGAAATCAGCTTTTGCGTGAACGGATCGCGATTCTCCCAGAAGCGATAGTTGCCGCCGCCGTGCAACAGACGCGTGGGATCGTACCCGGCGCACTGCTGTTGGCGACCCGTCATGCGGGAGGGGCTCCACGTGAGACTGTACATGCGGCCGGCGTCGCTGAGAGGGATACCGGTGTAGTCGGCCAATTGCGAGAAGGCGTTCGAGTCGCCCTGATTGCCGGCGTTGGTCCAGTCGCCGGTGAGGTCGAGTCCCGAAGACTGCTGGGCGTGGGCCAAGCCGGAACATCCAATCCACAGCCCGAGCGTCAACGCACGGGCGCGACGAGTCGATGTCATTCGCAAGCTCCTGGTAGCAGCCGGACACATCCGGCAGTTTGATGAAAACGTTTCAGCAACAGATGATGTCAACCCCGGCAACGGGTGTCAAGGGATTGACCGATGACGTGGCCGATAGGTTAAACGATCAGAAGACCAACTTAAATCCCAGCTGGATTTCGCGCGAAGGCGCCGCGTAGGTTGTGATCTGTCCAGCGGTGCTATTGCGCGCCAGCGTAGCCGTCGGACTCGCCGTTCCCGAGAAAACTACGGACGCGGGATACGACAGGTTCGTGTGATTCAAAAGATTGAAAACCTCGCCGCGGAACTGCAGCGTCACACCTTCGCGAATCCTGGTGGTTTTTAAGACGCCGAAATCGACGTTGACCAGCCCGGGTCCGTAAAGTCCTTCGCGCGCGAAGTTGCCCAGCGTCCCGTAGGCCTCCTGATTAAAGCAGTTGGGATTGAACCACATGTTCACCGTTCGGATGTAAGGCGAATTGTTGCAAGCCGGGTAAATTCCCGTGGCCGGATTGTTCGGTGCGTAGTCGGGACGCGGCACGCCGGTCAGTTGATTGTCCTGCGCCGCGCCGACCGTAACGTTGAAAGGCAAGCCGGTGCTCGCGGCCATCAAGCCGGAAAGCTGCCAGCCGTCCGCGAAACGATTCCCATGGAACGGCAGGCTATACAATCCGTTCAACCGGAACGCGTGCGTGACGCTGAATCCGCAGATCGAGAAATCGGCCTGCCGATTATACGGATTCGAAAACGCGGTCGGAGAGTTTCCGGAAAGCGATCCGAGACTGGCGTCGCCGGTTCCTTCGCACCGCGAGTATGTGTAGGAAGCCGCCGCCTGCAGGCCGTGCGTCATGCGCCGATTCACGCTGGCCTGCAAGGAGTTGTATCGCGAATTCGTGCCGACCACACCTAGAATCGAATTACCGATTGCCGGATTCACGCGGACGCCGTTGAAATGATAGGTACCAGCCGCATCGATGTTATAGCCCACAGGGACCTGTTGTTCACCCGAGATCAGATTCACGCCGTGCGATCCCACGTAACCAACCGTCAGCACCGTTCCTTGCACGATTTCGCGCTGGACGTTCAAGTTGTACTGGATCATGTACGGCGTCCGGTCGATCTGATACGCATAGCCTTGCGCAATCGCCGGCTGCGATGGATTCGCTGAGCCCAGCGTGAACGGAGCCGCACCGCCACCGACCGAAGGATTCTGGAAGACCACCGTATTTTGTCCGGCCGGAGACTGCTGCACCAGCGTGCTCCATGGCGGCGAGTTGATGAAGCCGATCGACCAAATGCCCGCGCCGAGCACTTCGTGGAAGATTCCGACACCGCCGCGGATGGAGGTCTTGTGGTCCTTAAACGGATCGAACGCAAATCCGACGCGCGGGTCGAAATTCTTCAGCGACGGATTGCGAACCATCACATGTGGAACGTTTGTAAAGGAACTATCCGTCGCCCAATTAACGATCGTGTTGAGCGAACCGTTGAGCTCCACGGGATTGCTCATCGGCTCATAACGCAGCCCAACATTTAACGTCAGCTTCGAACTGACCTTCCAATCGTCCTGCGCGTAGAGCGCGAAATCGAAATTGCGGAAGTATCGCACCGGAACATTGGTCGGCACGTTCAAGACGCCCGTGACCGACGTCGCGGTCCCTGCGAGGAAGGTCGGGATACTGCCGAACGACCACGACGATTGTCCTTGAAACGGCCAGTACACAAACGACTGAATGCGTTCAATGGCGCCGCCCAACCGAATGCTATGCGCGCCGCGCGTCAACGCAATATCGTCCGCTTCGGTGAAACGATTCTGGATTTGATTCTCCGGCTCGGGCGAAGCGCCACCGGTGCCGATGGTGGTCACGCCGCCGCCGATCGCGATGGTGGCATCCGGACGATTGGAGCTGGGATACATCTGCAGCGCGTCATGCGTTGCGCCCGCCGACGAATTCGCGTTCGTGCGGGAGAACGACCCGCGCACGATATTCACGACCGTAGGAGAAAAGATGTGCCGCTCCTCCATATTGAAAAACTGATTCGCGCCATTTTCGTTCTCCGGCCACAAGCCGACGTTGCCGCCGCTATAGGGATAGAGCGCCACTTGCAGATCGATGAAGTAGCGCGACATGAAGGAATCCTTCTCGGAGATGTTGTAATCCCCACGTCCTAGAAAATAGTTTTCGTGAGCGGTGTTGTTCTGCACCACCAGCACCTTCCCGGTTCCGATCGTCGTACTTCCGGCAATCGGAGCAATGGCAAACTGCGGAAGCGGGAAGATACCGATCACGGCGTTGATGGCCGCCGCAGTCTTTGGATCGGTGGCGGTGGACGTCAGGCGGCACGTCGTCGGGCACGCCAGATTTGCCAGCACCGTCGGCGTCTGCGAAATGCCCTGCACGAATCGAACGCCTTCATAGTTGCCGAAGAGGAACAACTTGTCCTTCTTAATGGGGCCGCCGAGAGTCGCGCCATATTGAATTCTGCGGTAAGCCGGAATCGTGGAAGGATCGGTGAAGTTGCGGGCATCCAACGCGCTGTTGCGCAAGAACCCATACAGCGATCCGTGCAAATCGTTGGTGCCGGATTTGCTGACCGCGTTCATCGCGGCGCCGCTGCCGCCGTACTGCGCGCCGTACGTATTCGTCAAAGTCTGAAATTCGGCGATCGCGTCCACACCGAGTGAAGATCCCGTGATGGAGCCAAGCCCGCGGTTATAGAACGTCTCCAGGCTCTGGTCGTCCATCAGCAGCGCCACGCCCTCAGGACGGCTGCCCGCAACCGAAATCGCCTGATCACGGCCTTCGCGCATGTTGAGGCCGCTAGTGCCCGCGTAATAATTCTGCACGCCGGGCGCGCTCTGGATGAGTTGTTCGAAGTTGCGGCCGTTCAGCGGCAACTCGCGCATTTGCGTCTGGCTGATGAGCGTGCTCACGGAGGAACTCGTCGTTTCCACCTGTGTCACCGCGCCTTCCACTGTAACGGTCTGCTGCGTCTGCCCGACACTGAGCGTGAAATCCACCACGGGCTGGCTGCCGACTGTGAGGGAGATGCCTTTACGCACAACCGTGCTGAATCCGCCCTTAGCGGCCTGCGCTTCGTAATCGCCAACGGTGAGATCGGAGATACGGTAGCGGCCCTGCGGATCGCTCTGTACCGACTGCGTCTGTCCCGTGCCCACGTTCTTCACCTGCACCGCCGCTTCAGGAATCGCAGCGCCCGTGGAATCTGTGACGATTCCCAAAATCGTTGCCGTCGTACCTTGCGCGGCCAGACGTTCCACCGCACCGCAGACGAAGATCAGCATCATGACTGGAAGCAAAAAACGCGAAGCGTTTCTAAAAAGTGACGACATCAAAATTCTCCCTTTGCAGTTTTGCTTTGATAACCCACCGCAAATCGGCTATTACGATATCATTTCTCGCGGTCTGTGGCTAGCGTCGTACAGACACGCTGTGCTGGATACGCTGTTCGTAGTTTGTCAATCTGTCCGGTTTGATTCACACGTGATCTGTCCGGTTTAGCCTACCGCCCCTTTGGCGCTGCGTCGGCTGGCCGACGGGG
>CAITIX010000305.1 GCA_903892565.1 uncultured Acidobacteriia bacterium | reverse complement strand
TTTTCGCGAGTAGGACAAAGAAAACACCATTACGTCCGGACGGAAATTCTGAAAGAAAAGGCCCGGGGGTATGTGCAAAAGTAAGTGCAATTTAAGGATTTCTGTAAAGCCTCCGCTCGATATCCGATTCGAGTTTTCTTACTCTTTCATTGTAGGCTTTGTGAATATTTCCATTCGCTTGGAGCAAGTTTGTCGATCCGTCGTTACGGATCGAGAATGTTTGGCCATCGTGGCTGATGACAACCACGGCAGCGTGATCTTTCCACTTCTCGGTGGCGCGAACTTCCGTTGGACCAGTCTTGTCAACCAACCAACCATCAGTTTGAGCAGTCTGCACGATCAATTCCGTTATCTGAGCAGAAGCGAGAGTTCGAGACGCCGCTGGGATCGTATGCCCCGACACCTCATAGATCGGCTGCAGTCGATGACAGGAAGTAAGAATGATCGCCACGATCGCTACTCCGATCCATCTAACCATCGTGGCAGACTTCACCTTTTGCATTCTAGCGGTCTCCCAATTTCAGTTCTGCTGTCTTCGGACTCATGATCGCGCGGACTTTCTCCCGGACATGCGTCAAGGCCATGTCTATGAAGGGAGACCACTCCGACTCGGAGATCACAAAATATCCTTTCTGCTCGTGCACGTCGACCGTTGCTGGAGTCGACAGTGCCGGCAGGTTACCTTCAATTGTCAGTTTGGTGACGTTGTCCAGCTTGATCGACCCGAAGCCCGGGGTGATCCATGTCCAGAACTCATTCATCCGCACGCTGATCTTGGGAGCGGTTGCAAAGGCCGGATCGCTGGCCTCGACAACGCGGTATCCGCTGTCGCGCAAGCCGGCCTTGACCGCGTCGCCGACCAATGACGAAGCCGTCTGTGGTGGCGTCAGGAGAACGTCGCCCATCGCCATGCCATAGCCATTGCGCTTCCGTCCGAGTGCCCGCGAGGTGATCTGGGTGTCTGTTATCTGCGAAGACTCCTTGAGCGACGGGATGGACGGCGTTTGCGGCGCGGCCTCGAACCGCCGGGCGTCGACCGGTGGCAGAAGAACCACGGCAATGCCCGTTTCCTGTTGCGTGCTGCTCTGTCCGCGAACGGCGACCTCGCTCCGTGTAGTGGCGCAAGCCGAAAGCGCGGAGAGGCATATGAATGCCATCAGTATTCTTGCGATACGTGACCTGACCATCTTGTGCTCTCCCTCGATCGTTTTTTGATTAAACGCGTTTGAAGACAAGCGACGTGTTAATGCCGCCGAAGGCAAAATTGTTCTTCATAAAATAGTCGACTTCGAGCGCACGTGCCTCTTTCACGACATAGTCGAGTGGGGCACAACGCTCGTCAACAACGTCTAGGTTCACGTTCGGTGCAAAGCGGCCTTCGCGCATCATCTCGATGTTCAGCCACGCCTCGATGGCGCCGCAGGCACCCAGCGTGTGGCCGAAATAGCCCTTGAGGGAATGGATCGGCGCGGCGTCACGGAAGACCGCGTAGGTCGCCTGCGTTTCGGCGATGTCGCCCCATTCGGTGGCGG
>CAITIX010000304.1 GCA_903892565.1 uncultured Acidobacteriia bacterium | reverse complement strand
GGCGCTGGCGAAAGAGGCCCGCAAGCAAGGACTGACGGTCGGGATCCTGGCCGTGGACCCTTCGTCGCCCTTTACCGGTGGTGCGATTTTGGGAGATCGTGTCCGCATGGGCGATCTTTCGGGAGACCCCGGCGTATACATTCGCAGCATGGCCGCGCGAGGCGAGCTCGGCGGGCTGTGTCAGGCCGTTTCGGGTGGTGTCGACCTTTTGTGTGCGGCGGGCAAACAGCTGGTGCTAATCGAAACGGTGGGCGTTGGACAAGACGAGGTTGACGTGATGCGTGTGGCGCACACGACGGTTTTGGTGAGCGTTCCTGGCCTGGGCGATGATGTGCAGATGATGAAGGCCGGGTTGTTCGAGATCGCCGATATTCATGTGGTCAACAAGGCGGATCGCGAAGGCTCCGGCGAAACGATTTCGCAGATTCAGGCGATGCTTGCTTTGAATGCGGATCACGCGCACGATCCGGCGAAGCGTTGGCAGGTGCCTGTGCTCCCCGTTGTCGCCATACGAGGCGAGGGTGCTGCCGCTCTGTTTGATGCGATCAGGGCGCATAGCGATCACTTGAAAAAAGGCGGCGAATTGGCGGTGCGTGAGCGTCGCATGGCGGAGGCTCGTGTGCTTAAGCTCGCGCAGGCGATGGTTGCCGATACCTTGCGGCGGCCCAATGCGGACGCCGCGGCGAATCAGGAGTTGGAGCGTGTTGCGCGCCGCGAGCTCTCCCCCTACTCCTGTGCGAGGACATTACTGCAGCACGCCCGCGACTAGCCACGTTTCCTTAGTGGGACGTTTCGTCCGCGTCATGGGCACGACGCTTTTCCATCCACGTTCCGATGGCAACGACGCCAACAGCGCCGATGGATTCGGCGGCGTAGATCCAAGCGGTGGTGGGCGCGAATCGCTCGACGACGAAGCGATCCGTCATGATCATCTGACCGGCTACCTTGCCCAGCAACGCTGCGCCGATATGGACGATCACGCGATATTTTTCCATCAAATTGGACAGCAAGCCGCTGGCTCCGACGACCAGCGAAATGCTAATGCTGAGGCCGAAGATCAATAACACCATGTCACCCTGCGCGATTCCCGCGATGGCCAGAATATTATCCGTGGACATGGTGACGTCGGCCACAATGATGAACCACATCGCCTTCCAGAAGCTCGCCATATGAAGGGCGGAGGATTCGAGCGGCGGCTCTTCCTTAAACAACCCGAGGGCAATCCACAGGATCATCAGCCCGCCCGCCAATTGGAGAAATTTCAGGTTTAAAAGATATGTCGCGAAGAACGTGGCGACGACGAGCGCGAGTACCGCGCAGGCCGCACCGCCCATCAGCGCCCGCTTCTTCATCGCCGCGGGCAGCGGTTTGGCAGCAGCTGCGATGACAACGGCGTTGTCTCCGCTGAGTGTCAAATCAACCACGATCACCGTGAGGACTTTGAGAAAAAAATCCCAGCGCAGGATGTGTTGGAAGAAATCCATGATCCCCAAAGTTAAGACGTTAGATGCGGCTTGAAGCCATCATCTCATCTTCAAAGATCTTTTCGGGAAAGCTGTTTACGGGGGAACTGTTTTCTGGGAAGACGCTCTCGGGTGATGTTGCAGGGCGGAGGGTGGAAATTGGTGGACCTGAACGGGTTCGAACCGTTGACCTCTTCCATGCCATGGAAGCGCGCTCCCAACTGCGCCACAGGCCCACTAAGGCGACTACGTCCTCAATTTTAACACAAGCGAAAGCCGATTACTTCTTTTTCGTGGGACGCGGGATGGGTTTTACGGTCAGCTCGCGGATGTGCTGTTGCGCGTTGCTTGCCAGGGAGTGGTTCGGGAAGCGTGTCAGGAAGTCTTTGAATTCGGTGACGGCGTCGGTCTTGCGTCCGGCTTTTTGCAGGTCCACGCCCTTCATGTACAATGCGTCGGGAGTTTTCGGATTGTCGGGGAAGCGCTCGAGTACGGCGTCGAAGGCTTCAATGGCGTCGTCATATTGCTTGGCGCGATCGTAAATTTGGCCGATGTAAAACTGCGAGGCTGCGGCGTTCTCGGTCTGCGGAAAATACTTCAAATAGTCTGTGAACTCGCTCATCGCCAGTTCGTCCTTGCCGCTGGAGTAATCGCGGAAGGCGTTTTGCCAGAGGCCATCCGCCGTCATACCCGCGGGAGGCGCCGGTGCGGCCGCGGCTCCGTTTGGACTCGGGGGCGGCGGAGGCGCGGCGCTGGCCGCGGCGGCGCGCACCGCACTGGAGATATCGGCAAGCTTGCTATCCAGGCTATTGAGTCGCGAACTCAGGGCCGCGATATTTTCCCGGATGGCTCGCGTGTCCTCTGCGGATTGATCCAGCCGAGAGTCGAGCGCCGAGATGGGAGCCTCCAGTTTCGTCTGCTGCTCGGCGAGGCGATCCGAAACGGTCTTCTGCAGTCCGCTGACGGTGGTATTGACGAGCTTCGATTCGTCGATGGCCTGCTGCACCAGCGCTTGGAGCGCCGCGAGCTTCTGGTCCTCCGACGATTGCAACTGCTTGATCTGGTCCTGCAGCTGCGCCACGTCACGCTGAATGGACAGGATATCGTCGCGCTTCTGGGCGGCCAGAAATGCTGGGCAAACAAGAAGAAGGAAAGCGGCCAGTCGGTAAGCCATCATGCTCTTATTCTACCTTTCGGGATGGGAGCCTTCGGTATAAGCTTCGTTACAAGCCTCGCTACAAATGACGAAAGGGACGGCCGCAGCCGTCCCTTCCTCCACATCACAATGTTCCAAGCTACTGGCCGGGCGCAAGGTGGACGCGGCGATTGCGCTGATAGCAATCTTCCGTCGCCTCTGTGCACGCCGGACGATCCTTGCCATAGCTGATGGTTCGGAGCTTGTCTGCGGGGACGCCCTGCTGGACCAGGAACTCCTTCGCTGAGGTCGAGCGCCGGTCGCCCAAGCCGAGGTTATACTCCGCCGAGCCACGCTCGTCGCAATTGCCCTCGAGGATGACGCTAAAGCCGGGGTCGGCCGCGAAGATGCGCTTCAACAGATCCGCATCTTTCAGCAGCACCTGACGAGCGTCGTCGCGGATGTCGCTCTTGTCATATCCGAAGAGCACGTCGGCTCCGCCTTCACGCTCAAGGATCTCCTTGCCCGTCAATTTGGGTGCTGCCGGGGCAGGCGGCGGAGGCGCTGGCGGGGCCGTAACGTCGACGGTCACGGTACGGGTATCCGTGCCGCCGGGGCCGCGCGCGGTCAGTGTGTAACTCGTTGCATTATTGGGGGATACCTGGCGAGTGCCATTGGCTTGTACGGTCCCTACTCCATTGTCAATGCTGATGTCGGTCGCGTTAGCCACGGACCAGCTCAACGTGGATGACTGACCGCGCTGAATCGACCGCGGCTCCGCCGCAAAGTTGGTAATGCGGGCTGCGGCGGGTGGCGGCGGAGGCGGTGGAGCTTCCGGGGCCTTTGCCACAGGGGCAGGCGGTGCTGGCGCTGCGACCTTCTTATTACATGCCGTGGCGGATAACAGTATCCCGACGGCCAATACCGATGCGCCCAGCGTCTTCATATTCGTGAATTTCTTCCTACTCATGGTCGAACTTGCCTCCCTAACCTTCTCTGGCTGGAGTGCCGCACAGCCCGATCTCGGTCAACATCACTAGCATAGATGAGAAACAAAAGAACTACTACACCAAAGCAGTATATCTATTTCGCGCCGATGTCCAAAATTTTTTTTCTCACTTTGTTCCGTTCGACCAAACCGGCTGCAGATTATTCCCCTGCGTGGTCAATTGGCGGACGTTGCTGCCATCGGCGAGCATCGAATAAATCTGCGTCGAGCTTCCCCGCTTGGAGGAAAACACCAGATGCACGCCGTCCGGAGCCCACCACGGGTTCTCATTGCGGCCGACACCTTGCGTCAGCTGGACGGGCTTCCGGCTTGCGACGTCCATCACGAAAATGTTGAAGTTTCCGGGCTCGTAGCCCGCGGTCCACGCGAACGCGATCTTTAGCCCATCGGGGCTCCAGGAGGGATTCGACACATCGCCTTCGCCCGAGGTTAGCCGCTGCATGTCGGCACCGTCGAGCGTGCTGCGCCACATCTGCTGGCGGCCGCTCCGTCCCGAGATGAACAACATGTCGCTGCCCGTCTTCGGATTCACCTTGGGAGAAACTTCAATCGCCTTCACGTTGGAGATCCTGCGGAATCCGCTGCCGTCCACGTTGGCGATGCAGAGTTGCACCCAGCCATCCACGGTTGTGGCGAATAGTATTTGCTTGCCGTCCGGAGTGAACTCCGGCGTTTCCACCACGGACGAAATCGGATTGTAGAACGGCACTCTGCGGCCTGTAGTGGTCGAGTGGATCCGGATCTGCGGATTGCCTCCGGCGTAGGTGGTGAACGCTACCAGTGATCCATCGGGCGAGACGGCAGGCATGTTTGAGGTCGAGTTGTAGCGCGTCAGTTGCTTCTGATTGGTGCCGTCGTAATCCATGGACCAAATTTCTTTCGCGCCGGAGCGATCGGAGACAAAATAGATCTTCGTCCCGGCTAGGCTCTTGGTCCCAAACTGCTGCAGGATGTCCGCCGCGAAATCGCGCGCTACCTGGCGCGCCCCTGCGCCATCCATCGATCCGAAATACACTTTGCCGATCACCTGTGCGCTGGCCACGTCCGACTGGCCGACGTTGAAGAGCCACCCGTAGAGCGCCAGCCTTCCGTCAACCACGGCCGTGTAGCCAAACGCCAAATAATTTGTGGCCACCGGAGGCCCCGACCAATCCGTCAGCCACGGCCCGTTCTTCACCGTTCGCGGAGCTTCCCCCCGGCGCGTGGGAGCTGTTACCGTAGGCGCCCGAAAGTCTTGTGGACGCTGCGGAACATCCAGCGGGTACAAGCTTTTCGACGCCATCTTTACGACCCCGGCGTTGGATACTTCGTCCCACAGCGTGTTGTTCAACGCGTCCATGAAGGGCTGGGCGTCGCCCGTGCCGCGCAGATCCGGGATCGCGATGACGGGCTTCGAGGTGTTGGTAATAACGCCGGTAATGTCGCCGTTCGGTTGCTGTCCCGACATGCGGCCGGCGATCAAAAACGCACCGACGGCCACAAGGCCCACGGTCCCCACATCGGTCAAGATTTTTTGAAGTTTCATCGTTTGAGCTCGAACCAAAACTCTACTTTTGCGGAATCCTTCTCATATCCGGGAGGGATCGGGGGAAACGGACTTGCTTCTAAAACCGCGCGCTGCACGGAGTTGTCCAGCGAGTAATTCCCGCTCTTTTGTAGAATGACCACATTCTTGATGCTGCCGTCGCGCATTAAATCGAACGTTGCGATTACGGTCGGCGCCGTTTGCAGGCTGGGGTCCACGTCACCGGTGCGCCACTTCTGCGAGATCAATTCTTGAACCTGTTGCGCGTACCCGGCGAACCGGGTCCCGAGCGGCGAATTTGCGCCCGTGCCGATCCGTCCTGAGCCGGGCTTCGCCGAAAACAGGGGATTCGACACCTGCGGGGCTTGCTTTGCGAACACCTGATTCTGATCGATCTCTTTGAATGGGCGGAAGCGCTGGTGTTCGCTCGCCACATCCGCCACGCGTTTCTTCTCGCGGGATTTCAGAGGGATTGCGTCTTTGGAGACAACTTCCTTCTTCGCGCGAACCACGGGCTTCGTGATCTCTTGCGGGACCTGCGACTCCGAATCGTTCGCCACTGGATTCGCCATGCCCGCGTGCTGCAACGGGATCGATTCCACGGCCTGAATGCCGATCGAACCGCCGCCAGCTTCCTTCGCTCCAAAGGATTCGCCGCGCGCACCCACCCAGTTGTATAGACTCAGCGCGGCCAAAACCGTGAGGTGCAGAGCAATGGCAAAGGCCACGGCACGCCCCATGGGATCGCGTTCGTCGAGGATGTCGGGATGCGCCATCTCTATATACCGCGTTTATCTTTTTCCAGAACTATCTTCTTCCGGAACTATCTTCCGGTTTTGCCACCAGCCGAATGCCCAGCTTGGCCTCGTTCAGTGCACTGATGACCTGCGCAATCGGATCGAACGTCGTCGCCTTATCCGCGCGCACATAAACAAATTTTGAATTCTTGAAGCGCTTGGCGAGTTCGTCCGGCAGCGCATTGATGTTCACAGGCTTCTCGTTAAGGAACAATTTTCCGTCGCGTGTGACGCTCACCACCGGGAGATCTTCCGCCGAATCCTGCACCTGCTTGACCTCGGGGACGTTGACTTCCATGCCGAATTCCATGACGTGGGCGGTCAGCATAAAGATGATGAGCAGAACGAGTACGACGTCGACGAGCGGGATGATGTTGATCTCGGCGAGCGAGTTTCCCATCGAGCGCGAGCGCCGGCCACCGCCCGAAGATCCTGTAGACAAGTTGGTCGAGAATGCCATCGTTAGCCTTCGATGCCTTAGCCTTCTTAGCCCCTAGCCTTCAAATGTCCGTTCCGTAAGGTTCAGGAACTCCAACGAAAAGTCTTCCATCCGGGCCGTCATCTCTTTAATGGTGTGCCCGAAGTGGTTATAGAAAATCGCAGCGGGGATGGCTGCAGCTAGACCCAACGCCGTCGCGATCAGCGCATTCGCAATGCCTGGAGCCACCACGCGCATGCTGGTAGATCCACTGAGTCCCAGCGCCTGAAACGCATTGATGATGCCCCACACGGTGCCGAACAATCCGATGAATGGCGTGACCGATGCCGTGGTCGCCAGCCAGTTCATGCTGCGTTCGAGCTTGGCGATCTCTTCACTCACGCCAACTTGCAGCGTCCGTTCCAGCGAGATGAAATTCGTGATGCGGCCTTTGGAGTTCACCTGGCGGCTTACTTCGTCGTAGCCGAAGTCGAACACGGCGGCGAGAGGCGCGTCTGGATATTGTTGTCCAGCGGCTGCGATGGCGTCGAGTTTTTCCGTCTTGCGAAACGTTCGCAGAAAATTGCGATTCGCGGCACGCGCTTTTCGCAGTGTGGTCCATTTGGAATAAACGATGGTCCACGAGAGCAGAGAGAAGACCAGAAGGATGCCCATCACCGCAAGCGGTATCGGCTCCTTCGTCTTGACCATTTCCCAGAAGTCTACTTGGAGCAGGAGGCCGCTTGGCACATTCACATCTACATTGTAATCCGTCAATATTAGATACGTGCGACTGCTGCTTCGGTTAAAGGAATGCTTACACGCAGCCGGAGATCCGGCGAAAGCGCCGCGAATGCAGGCATATATGAAATCGGCGATGCCGTATCACGGAGTGCCCGCGCCGTTGCTGCGCAAGATATCCAAGGAATGCTTCGCGGATCTGGAGTTTACGGACGCAATGCAATGGCAATCCCAAGTGCTGGGGCTGTGGCGCGGAGCACACTTCCGGGAGGAGCGATATGCGGCCCTTTTCCTCGCGGGAGACAAACGCGCGCACTTTTTTCAAACGCCCACGGCAATGAAGATGTACGAGGAGATGATCGTCACGGGCGCATGGTGGGACTACGTGGACGAAATCGCCTCGCACCGAGTAGGCCCGATTCTCAAGGACTATCCCGCGACGATGCGTCGCGAGATGCTCTCCTGGAGCAAATCGGACAGTCTGTGGAAACGGCGAACGTCGATCTTGTGCCAGCTCGGATTCAAGGCAGAGACGGACTTGGAACTGCTCTATGCGTGCATCGAACCATCCCTGAGCTCGAAAGAGTTTTTCTTGCGGAAAGCGATCGGCTGGGCGCTCCGCCAGTACGCCTGGACAAATGCCGCGGAGGTCCAGAGATACTGTGCCCGCGAGCGAAGCCGATTGAGTCCGCTTAGCCGCAGGGAAGCGCTCAAAAATATCGGAGGCAGTTGAGGGACTGCGCGTATCGGCTTGTCACCCCTGGGTGTCACCCCTGGGTGTTCGTAGTTTGTCAATCTGTCCGGTTTGATTCACACGTGATCTGTCCGGTTTAGCCTACCGCCCCTTTGGCGCTGCGTCGGCTGGCCGACGGGGGCTTTCTTGTTTTGGTTCTTAAGAGAGAAAGAGAACTCGCCG
>CAITIX010000303.1 GCA_903892565.1 uncultured Acidobacteriia bacterium | reverse complement strand
CGCGACCTCACTGATCCCGCTGGCGGTTTTTATTGCGCCGAGGACGCCGATAGCGCGTCCGATCCGAACGATCTGCACGACAAGAGCGAAGGGGCGTTCTACATCTGGAGCAGGGACGCGCTGACCGAGATCCTCGGCGAAGGCGTCGCCGCGATGTTCGCGTATCGCTATGGCGCTCTGAACGGCGGCAACGTCGACGAAGATCCACAGGGCGAATTCATCGGGCGCAATATTCTGTACGAGAACCACACGCTCGAGCAAACCGCCGCCGAAAGCGGCTTTCCTGTCGGCGAAGTCCGCGCGACTCTCGATGAAGCGAAGTCCAAACTACTGGCAGTGCGCTCGAAGCGTCCTCGGCCTTTGCTGGACGACAAAATTCTCGCGTCATGGAACGGACTCATGATTTCGGCATTCGCGAAAGGCGCGCAGGTGCTCAACGAGCCTCGTTACTCCGCCGCCGCGCGATCCGCTGCGGATTTTCTAAAAAAGAACTTGTGGGACGCATCGCGCAAGATCCTGCGTCGACGCTATCGACTGGGCGAATCCGCCGTAGATGGTTTTCTCGACGACTACGCGTATTGCGGCCTTGGCTTGCTCGATCTCTACGAGACCACGTTTGACGGCGCCGATCTCGCTTGGGCCACGGAACTGGCGGAGAGAGCCCTGGCGCTTTTTGAGGACAAAGATCGTGGCGGCTTCTATGCTCATGGAGTTTCGGCATCGTCGCGTCCAGACGATGCCACGCCCGAGTTGGTCCTGCGTCTGAAAGACGATTACGACGGCGCCGAGCCCTCGGGTAATTCGATGATGGCGTTGTTGCTCGCGCGGCTGGCCCGGATGACGGGACGCGAAGATTTTCGGCTTGCCGCGGAGCACACCTTGCAATCGTTTGCCTCGCGCATCGCAGAGGGAGCCGTCGGCATCCCGCAAATGCTGGTCGCTTTGCAGTTCGTGCACGCTGCTCCTTGTGAGATTGTGTTGGCGGGTCCCGAGGATTCCGCGATGCTCGCGGAAATCCGCAGTAGATTTCTTCCACAGGCCGTTGTGATGCGGGCAGAGCAAGCGGAGCGCGAACTTCCGGCGATCGAGGGCAGACCTACGGCCTACGTTTGTGAAAACTTTGCATGTAACTTGCCCGTTACGAATGTGGCCGAGTTGGGCAGGCTGTTAGAATGACGAATATGGAACGTTCTGAGGCCACTTTCATTGGAGACAAGGGATTCACGCTCGTAGGACCGGAGCTCATGGTGGGGGATAAGGCCCCCGAATTTCAAGGCATCGATAATAGTTTTCACACCGTGACACTTGCGTCGACGGGAAATGGAGTCCGCATTTTCAGCGTCGTCGTGTCGTTGGATACGCCGGTCTGCGATGCGCAGACATCGCGCTTTAACCAGGAAGTCACGAAGCACCCGGATCTATCGGTCTATTCGATGAGCATGGATCTCCCATATGCGCAACGGCGTTGGTGCGATGCGTTCGGCGTGGATCACATCAAAATGGTTTCGGACCACCAGTCCGGCTCGTTCGGCGCAAACTACGGCGTTCTGATCAAGGAACTGCGGATTCATAGTCGCGCGCTGTTCGTGGTCGACCAGCACAACGTCATTCAGTATGCCGAGTACGTCCGCGAGATGGGGGACCAGCCCGACTACGACGCGGCACTCGCGATTGCTTTGAAGCTCGGAAAAGTATAGCGGTCCCCCACGCGCTTCGCATGCTGAGGCGCTAGCCATTCGTGCAGAGGCGCGCTGTCTCGGTAGGCCGTGGTTCAGTAGAATGAATAGAAACTAAATGCCCCCCTTTGTCCTGAGGCTTGCTTACATCGCCGAGTTCTTTCTGGTTCTGATCGCCGTGCTCATCGGGTGGAGCCAGATCGGCGGCCAAAATCATCTTGACGTGATGCCTTGGTACGACAAGCTGATTCTGAGCGTGTCTCTATCCTTGGTGGTTGTGCTGGCCAGTATTTCCGCCGTCCGCCAGGAAAAGGCCTGGAACAGTAAAAGCATCACATGTTTTATCGCAGCACTCGTCATTGCTTTGGGGATGGCCGCGATCACATATTATTACCACGTGCATGAAGAAGACGAAGACGACGACGCGGACGGCGGCACGCACGCGATGCTCGTCCATCGTCTTCCGCGGAGCCTCCCTGGGTGAGCGAGATGAGCGAATTGAAATTCGGAACTTGGGCCCCCCCTGAATCGATTGTCGCCGTTGAATATTCTCTCGCCGCTCTTGAGGAAATCCGAAAAGCTGTGGCCGAAGGATTTCAGCGTTTCGCACGCGGCGGTATCGAAGTGGGCGGCGTTCTTTACGGCAACGTGGACGGATCCACCACTCGCATTCTTGCGGTCCGCGAGATATCGTGCGAGCACCTCACTGGGCCGTCTTTCCAGCTTTCCGAAAAAGATCGCGCCGCGTTGACCGAGCAATTGGAGAGTGATCGCACGGATCCTCGCCTGGATGGATTGCAGCCTCTCGGATTCTACGTGTCGCATACGCGAAGCGAGATCGCGCTGCTGCCCGGCGAATTTGAAATTTTTAATGCGCGCTTTCCGGAGCCGCAGCACCTTGTGATGGTGGTGCGGCCCGGGCGCGCAGGTAGAATGCGTGCCGGATTCTTCGTGCGCGAAGCCGACGGAAGCATCAAGGCCGACCGCAGCCATCTGGATTTCGATTTTCCCGACCGCATCATCGGCGCGCCAGCGTCCCCAAGCTCTGCGGAGAAGCGCCGTCGGGATTCGGTGCCGCCGCCTGCGGAAACTCCAGCGAGATCGGAACTGGCAGGAGTCAGCGAATCCTTCGAAACCGCATCTGGCGCGAACCCTGTTCTGCCGGCGACGGAGCGGTCCGCCTTTGAACTGCCGACTGTTGAAATGGAGGAACCACTCCGCGCTCCCGAATATATCCCCGTTCCGCAGCCAAAGAAGAAATGGTTGGCGTGGACGCTTTCTATCGCCGGAGTCCTGATCGCCGCAGTGGCTGCCATCGTCGGCCTCCGCTATTTTGGGCATCTCGCCGCGTCACCGATTTCGCTGAATGTAACTGACGCCAAATCTCAGCTCACGATTGGATGGGACGCCATGTCGCCCACGATCCAAACGGCGGCGCAGGGAACGATTCAGATTGTGGAAGGGAACAATACGTTTACAGCGAAGCTCGGGCCTGGCGACCTCGCCAAAGGAAGTTATTCGTATCCTCGGCGCACGGGAGATGTCCAGATTCAGATGGACGTGGAAACCACGGCCAACGAAAAAAGAACGGAAATGACCCGTTTCTTGGGTGCACCGCCACAGTCCCTTGCGAACGATGAAGTAGAAGCCTTGAGAAAAGAACGGGACTCTATGCGCGAGGAACTGGATCGCCTGCGCGAGCGGAACACCAAGTTAGCCGCTGAGTTGAAGCAGTCGGAACGATCTCTTACGGTCCTTCGCACAAGGATCGGAATCGTTTCGCCCGGAAATACGGCCACAGGCACGACGGCGAAGAAGTAAGCGTCGTCGCGCGAAACGCCGCTCACTTCTTCTGAAAGATAGAGAATCGCGGACTACTTTTTCGCGGCTTGTTTCGCGATGACCAGATCTTTGATTTTGTCGTAGGTCGCGTCCGGAACAATGTTCTTGGTCGTCAGTTGCGACTTGTTCGCGTAGGGACGCCCGGCGATAATCTTCTTGGAATACGCGTCGCCAACTCCGGGAAGCGCCTTCAATTGATCGGCCGTCGCCGTGTTGAGATCCACAAGATCTGCCGCGGGAGCCGCTGTCGCCGCCGGAGCCTTCTTTGCATCCTTCGCCTGCGCATCGAGATGCGTCACAGAAAAAGCCGCCATGAGGCAGGCCGTCAAAAGAACCAGGAAATTGATTTTTCGCATGGCAGTCAGATTAGCACATTGCCTTCTCGTGCACCATTCCGTCTGTTGCGCCAACCGGTCGTGCGTCCGTTTCGTATACGCAGGCTTGAGGCTCCACGAATTGCCGGGCAAGAACTCTCAGTCTTGCACGGTGTAGATCCGAACTTCGGCGCTCTGTCCTCCGCGAGCCGGGACGGCCAGATAAAAGCGGTCGAATCCCTTTCCCTGCTTTCCGTAATAGCCGGCCGTCTTCGCGCCGACCGCCGTCGGGATTTTGTCGAGCAGTCGGTAATGGTCCGGATCGTCCATTTGATACACCTGGATGTATCCTTCGCCGCCAGGAACGTACACGCGTTTGCGATCGGCATCAAAGTACAGATCGTCGCTGTCCTGGGGACTGGGGACCGCTGCCACCATTCGCCCTGAGTTCGTGTCGAAAACCGCCAGCCTCGGCGGAGCATGGACTCCTACAAACAGACGGTGATCGGCCTCATCCAGCGCCATCGGGAAGTTGCTGTCCACTCCCTTCAGCGGCCAGCGTGTGATCTGCTTGGTGGCGCGATTGATCACCACAATCTGCTTCAGATCTGGCACATTGACATAAATATTGGGCCCGGACTTTTCCAGTTGAAACGACTCGGCCTCGCCCCCCAGCTTGTATTCTTCTTCCAGCCGCTGATTGGTGGTGGCGTCGATCATCCCGATGGCTCCGGTTTTTTCGTCGTCCCCGCAGCCCACGTAGACGCGCTTGGTAGCCGCGTCATAGCGCAGGTTGTCGGCCCCTCCTGGAAAATCTACCGTCGCAATCTGGTCGTAGGACTTGCCGTCGTATATATAGACCTTGCCCCGGCCGGTAGCTACAAAAAGCTTGTTCGTCTCCGGCGAAAACGCCACGCCCTGCGGATTCGGGACGCCCGTGATCGTGCGATCCAGCAGTCGCCCCCCGACGTTGATCACCTCCACGGCATTGCTTCCCAGCGCGGCGACGAACAACCGGCCGCCGCCCATGGCGAAGTGATCGAATCGTCCTTTCGCGTTTTCCAGCGGGATGGCCTCTGTGAATACGAGCGGCTTTTCGCGGCTCGGGGCCGCGCTCTTCGGGGCAGGCGAGTTCTTCTTTGCGGCTGACGCTCCACCTTGTTGGCCGCTCGACGCCGTCGTGAAGCCCGCAATCAATGCCAGGGAAA
Organism: uncultured Acidobacteriia bacterium; assembly: GCA_903892565.1. GTDB lineage: Bacteria > Acidobacteriota > Terriglobia > Bryobacterales > Bryobacteraceae > Palsa-187. The sequence continues at coordinate 8,264 of CAITIX010000303.1, read as the reverse complement.
GCAGAATACCGTAAAACTTTTTCATACTGTCCTATTCTGCGTCGTGAATCTGAACGATGCCTGAATCAATCTTAACGGCTCCACTCGCGCTTGACTTCATCCCTTGACTTCCGTGACCCCACCGAACTACGGTAATCAATTCAGGGGGATTTTCCATGCCTATTACAACCAAGAATATGACGCGCCGCGACGCCCTTCGCAGGGGCGCTGCCGGACTGGGTTTATCTACGGGCCTGTCTACGGGCTTGGTCGCGAGTTTCGCGACCAGTTTTGCGACGATCGCGAAAGCGCAGACCCAGATCCCCAACTGGAAGACCGAGATGCGCGAGCTTGCGCCCGGCGTTTTCGCCTACATCCAAGGCGGAGGACCCGGCGAGATGAACCAGGGCGTCTCCAACGGCGGCATCATTGTCGGCCCGGACAGCATCCTGGTGATCGATTCGCTTGGCGCGCCGATCCAGACCAAGAACTTCATTGCGGCGATCAAGAAGGTGGCGCCCAACAAGCCCATGAGCCGCATGTTGATCTCGCATCACCACGGCGATCACATTATGGGGCTACCGTTTTTCCCGCAGCCCATGGAGATCGTCTGCCACGAATACTGCCGCAAGGAAATGCTCGCGACGACGTTCCCCACGCCCAACTGGGAAAAGCGCGCGAATTGGGCCGAAGGCGGCGAGCCTCGCTACATCGTCCCGCCGACCACCACCATCGATGACCGTGCCACCTATTATTACGGCAACACCGAAGTGCAGGTGCTGACCATCGCTCCTTCGCACACCTATGGCGATCTCGCCGTCTACCTGCCGCAGCACAAGATCCTATTCGCGTCCGATATCGGCTTCTTCTACGTCGCGCCCTTCTGCCACAACGCCGCGCCCACCAAATGGATGGAGCACATCGACCAGGTCCTCGGTATGAACGTCGACACCATCATCCCCGGCCACGGACCCATCGGAGGCAAGAAGAACCTCGCCGAGATGAGCGAGTATCTGGCTGTGTTCAAATCCGAAGCCCGCAAGCGTTACGACGCGGGAATGAGTCCGGGCAAAGCCGCGGCCGAGATCAAGCTCGGCCGCTTCGACGCCTGGATCGGCGCACAGGATCGACTGGTGATGAATACGGTTCGTTATTATCACGAGTTCGCCGGAACGCTGAAGCCGGAGCTCGATGCCGAAGGAAATCGATTGGCGACGATCGAGTTCAGTGCGGCGCGAGGGATCAAGAACTAGTCCAAAATCTTCTTTGGTATGATCGAAGTCAGGAACGCTGTATGACCGTCCAGCTCAATTGGCCGCGAGATGTTGTGGACCGCGTCACTGAAGCGGCTCAGCAAAAGGGCCTTTCCCTCGACGATTACGTTCTGCAATCGATCCTATTGCGAGAAACACCGGGTGTTCCAGGCTCGGATGAAGCCGCGAAGCACCATGCGCGAGAAGTGGCAGGGCAGAGCATCCGCGAATTGCGCAAGGGTAACATTCTTGGACCCAATCTGAACGTCCGCGATTTGGTGGAAGAAGGGCGCCGGTTCTGAGTTCGTTCGTCTTGGATGCGTCCATTGCCGCCGCATGGTGCTTCGAGGACCAGAGCACTCGTTACGCGGACGCCGTTCTTCAGACTCTGATCGACGGAGCAGTTGCCGTTGTTCCGCTAATCTGGAAGCTCGAAGTCGTAAACGCGCTCGTCGTTGCGGAGCGGCGCAAGAGAATTACACCTGAAAAGAGCGCCAGATTCATTCAAGACCTGCAACGCTTCGCAATCGAAGTCGACGCAGACGGGACCGACCAGATCTTTACCACGGTTTTACACCAAGCCCGGCAATTTCAGCGCAGCGCCTATGACGCGTCTTACTTGGAACTCGCCAAACGGCGCGGGCTCCCGTTCGCGAGCAAAGACGAGCCCCTCCTAACAGCGGCGGAGAGGCTCGGCGTCGTTATTTTCAAAGCTTGAGGTCAGCTAGTCGTCTAGCCAACTCGATTCGCAATTCGTTTACATAATCATCTACGTCGTCGACATCGTCGATTGTCACGACTAACAGCCGTCTCACCTCAGTCGTTTTAACGTAAACCTTGCAGTGCTTATCCCCCTCCTGAAAGACTCTCCAGTTCAGATCTGCCCTTTCGGCTGTGAGAAACTCTAAAACCTTCCGCTCGATCTTTTCAGCTGTTTCGACTTCCATGTATATCTCCTAGCTTTCTGGGGTCCGTGGCTTTCGGCTGCGGAGAGCAAGCGTCGGCTAAACTGCCGTTGCCACTCATATTAAAATTGCCACCCGCGTGCTCTCACGCATCGGGGCACGTTTACTCTGCGCGAATTACCCCGCAACAAGGTCTCTTCCAGACCCGCCCAGGATGCGGACGCTAGATCTCAAGTCATGGAAAAAGAAGGACTTAAATTCGCGGGACGCGGATCTCCTTATTCCTTCCACCCAGCGGACCACCACGTGCATTAGGAGGCGGCCCACCCAAATGATCTACGAGTTTTGCCAATGGCTGCAAGAAACGCCGTTCAGCACGGCACTGCGCGAGTCCGAAATCGTATTTCCCTGCATTGAAGGGACCCATCTGCTCGGGATCGGCGTCTCGGCCGGGACCATCGCGTTCAGCGATTTGCGCCTGCTGGGCATTTGGATGAAGAAAGAGCCCGCGTCGAAGGTGCTGGACGCGCTGCTGCCGTTTACCATCGTCGGATTCTGCATTGTCTTCGCCACCGGGCTGCTGCTCTTCTCGGCGGAGCCCGCAAAATCGTACGGCAATTACTGGTTCTGGCTCAAGATGACGTTCTTGGTTTTAGCCGGACTCAACGCGCTCATTTTCCATACCACCGTTTACCGGCGCATGAAGCAGTGGGATCTGGACGCCATCACGCCCGTCGGCGCGCGCGCGGCAGGCATCATTTCACTCGTGTTCTGGACCCTGGTGATCTGGTTTGGCCGCCAGTTCGCCTATAACCACGGTTAGAGGTCATTCAAGATTGAGCGTAGCGAAAGATTCAAGATGAGCGTAGCGAAAGGTTAAACGTGATTCCCAAATTTCTACTGCCTTTTTTCATTTGGTCCGATCACACCGCCGTCGGCGAATATGTGCGATCCAGCACCTGGCAATTCCCCTTGATCGAGACGGTCCACATCCTCTCGCTCGCGATGCTGGTCGCCTCTGTTGTGGTGTTGAATCTGCGCTTGATGGGCTTGCTGATGAAGAAATGGACCGTTCATGCGCTGATGGACGAAGTCCGCCCCTACCTGAACTGGAGCCTCGCCATCATTCTGGTGAGCGGCGCTCTGCTGTGGGCCTCGGAAGCCGCGAAAACATTCGATAATGCGGCATTCGCCGTGAAAGTCTATTTGCTGATTGCCGCGATTGTGTTTCACTATAGCGTCGTGCGTCCCATGGCAAAAGCCGACGAAGTGGCCCCCGCAACGGGCAAAATCGTCGGCTTCGTTTCTCTCTTCTTATGGCTCGGCATTGGTTGGGCCGGGCGGGCCATAGCCTTTGTTTAAGCGATGGCCTTCGTCTGGAAGGTGAGTTTCGTCTATAACGCGCCCTCCCCTCGTTCGCCGTTGCGGATGCGAATAACGTCGTCGATGCTCGAAACGAAAATCTTGCCGTCGCCGATCTTGCCGGAACGGGCCGCCGCGGTCAGCGCCTCGAGCACGGGACTCAGCAGCGCGTCGGGGATTACGACTTCCAGTTTCACCTTGGGCAGCAGGTCAATCTTGTACTCGTGTCCACGATAGACCTCGGTGTGGCCTTTTTGACGGCCATGCCCGCGCACTTCCATCACAGTGATGCCTTCGGCGCCGATCTTGATGAGTGCGTCTTTCACGTCATCTAACTTATGGGGTTGTATTACCGCTTCCACTTTTTTCATCGGGGATTCCTTTTCTCCTAGAACTGAATTTTGTTCGCTAACGGGGAAAAAATGGAGATCGCGAATGCAAGCACGCGCGACCTCCCATTCTCATGGCGGAGAAAACTCACAATTCGTTGGTTCGGGTGTTCGCCAAACCGGGCAACGGCTCCACCGCCGAATACTGCGACCCGCCCGACATTCCACCCGGACGCCCTATCGAGGAAATTACATACTCCGGATAGGCCGAGATACCGTGTTCGTACAGATCCATGCCGTATTCTTCGTGCTCTCTCGAAAGGCGCAGAAGGCCCATCGCGTTCACCGCCCACATCACGATCATGGCTGAGACGAACGTCGCAATGACGATGATGCCGTTGCCGACGATCTGGGCTACTAGTAGCTGTGTGCCGCCGCCGTAGAAGAGCCCCTTCAGCGGAGCCGAGTTATCGGCCGCGAATTGTCCCGTGGATCCATACTGCCCGGAGGCAAATAGTCCGAGCGACCACGTGCCCCAAATGCCGCAGAAGCCGTGCACCGGAACCGCACCAATGGGATCGTCAATGCGTAAATACTCCAGAAGTTCCACGCCGTAGACTACGATCACACCAGCAACCGCGCCCAGCAAGATGGAACCTGTCGGACTGACCCAATAGCAAGGGCAAGTGATGGCGACAAGACCAGCCAGGAATCCATTGACCGTGAAGCTCATGTCCCACTTGCCACTCATGAAGTAGGCCACGAACATTGCGATCAAACCACCCGCGCATGCGGCCAGCGTCGTGTTGGCCGCGACGCGACCGATGCCTTCGAAGTCCATCGCGGAAAGCGTGCTGCCTGGATTGAATCCATACCAGCCGAACCACAGCAGCAAGCCGCCGGAGCAGGCGATGGTCAAATCGTGCGGCATCATGGGACCGCCGCCGTCGCGCTTGAACTTGCGGCCGAGCCGAGGTCCAAGAACAATGGATCCAGCGAGAGCAATGAAGCCGCCGATGGTGTGAACCACCGTCGAGCCTGCGAAATCGTGGAAGCTAGTGCCGAGCGACGGAAGGAACATATCCTTCGCGCCCATCGTTGCCAGGAATCCGTCCGGTCCCCAAGCCCAGTGGCCGATGATCGGATAGATGAAGCCCGAAACCGCGAAGCTATAGAGAAGGTCGCCGATCCACGCCGTGCGGCCGATCATCGCGCCCGAGGTAATCGTCGAGCACGTATCGGCAAACGCAAACTGGAAGAGCCAGAATGCCAGGAACGCGACGCCCGTGGTTTCATAGGTTGCCGGCGCGCCTTGCAGGAAGAACCAGTTGAGTCCAATCAGCCCGTTGCCGTGGCTGAACATGAACGCGAAGCCCCAGGCGTAGAACAGAAGGCCGCAGAGGCACGTATCCACCACGCATTCCATCAATACGTTGACCGTTTCTCGCGAGCGGCAGAAGCCCGCTTCCAGCATTGTGAAGCCAACCTGCATGCCGAAGACGAGAAACGCCGCCAGCAGAGTCCACACCGTATTTAACGGGTTGACGATGTCATTTCCTTTCAATTGGGGATCGGCGGCATGTGTTGCCAAGCCCACTAAATCCGGGCGCATGAAGATGGCCGCCAAAGCGAGCAAACCGATCGCCCCGAACTTACCCATCAAAAGCACGGAGCCGTAGCGGCGCCACTCAGGATCGCGAAGCCGCTCTCGCAAGCGCATCACTTTTCCGGAAAAAGATAATTTGTTAGCCATCGACTTTTACTCCTTTGGTGAATTGAACGTCAACTATTCGACTTCATCCCGATTACGAATCGCCGCCAATGAAAATCGCCAATCTACGACCGGCTTTCCTGCCACATTTACACCGGCATGCATAGAGACACGTTTCCCCCGTAATCTGCGCTGCAATGCTCAACTGTTATTTGGGGTAGCCGGAGGAACGGGGCCGGATGGAGGTCTCTCTCGCAAAACCAGGCAAGAGTTGTTTACGAACGGATCAACTACTGCTCCAGAGTACGCGTGTCCGCCGGATGTGTCTAATCAATAATTTCGATCTCGAAAGAAGCAAATCTATATATCTATCTATCAGTTGCGGTCAATATATCGAAAGATAGAATCGCTCTAACTGTTCGATTGTTGAGCCGCGGTACCGCGAATCTCCGTAATGAAGGACGATAGGGGAATAGGAATTCAACTCCGAGCATGGGCGTACTCCTTCGCATTGGCAGAACCCGGATCTTGATTGCGGTCGCATGCATGATCGGCGTGATCGCCATGGCCGATTGGGCCATCGGTAACAGTGTGTCTTTGGGTGTTCTCTACATTCTTCCGATGATGCTGGGTGGAATCGTCCTTGGACGACTAGAGATCGTTGTGCTCGGCGTTCTGTGTGCGTACCTGCGCGGCCGTTTTGATGTGCCCAGCACGCACGCGGAGGCGGCTCTGCGGTTTGTGTTTGCGTCGCTGTCCTATTTGGCTTCGGGATTATTCGTCATCGCGTTGGTCCGCAACCGACAGTTGGTTTCGGAACATCTCGCCAGAATTCAGCAAGAGCAGAAGTTACGCCGCGAGGCGGAGGATCAATTGCGTTTGCTGGTGGCAAGCAGTCCAGCGTCGATTTTGACGCTGGATGCATACGGTATTGCGCTCGCCGTCAATCAAGCCGCGAACAGCTTGTTTGCCCTGCCGGAAGGGCAGACGCTCGTTGGCCGGCCGATTGCAGGTTTTGTCCCGATGTTAGCCGACGCCCTGCGTCTGGAAAATGCGCCCGAAGGTTTTCGGACTGAAGCACAATGCCAAGGCTATCGAAACGACGGTGAGATATTTATGGCGCACGTGTGGTTTTCCTCGTATCGCGTCTCCGGCGACACGCGGCTTGCCGCCATTGTCGTTGATGCGTCGGAGGAGATGCGCGACCGCGAGGAACAAAATCTGCGGCAACGAGAGACCTCGAATCGCATTGCTGCCGCAGCGCTCTCCCACGAGTTGCGCAATTTGTGCGGCGCGATTTCTCTGATCGTCGGCAATCTTCGCGAACGGCCCGGGCTGACCGATGATTCCGATTTTGAGGGACTGGCCTATTTGGTGAAAGGGCTCGGCAAACTTGCCAGTCAAGATCTGGCGCCCCATGCCGGAGACGTTGTCGAAATCGAAGCCATCCCGTTGCAGCAGGTTTTCGATCACCTGCGCATCCTGGTTGAGCCGCAATGGCGGGAAATCGATGCCCGCGTGCGCTGGGATCTCCCGCCCGCGCTGCCGATGGTTCGCGCCGACGAGCACGGCTTGTTGCAGGCGCTTCTCAACGTGATGCAAAATAGCCATCGCGCCGTGCAGCACGTGGCGCAACCGCAGATCGAAGTTCGCGTCACTGCGGATCCAGCACGCGTGCTGATCCGGCTTCACGATAGTGGTCCTGGCATCCCCGCTCCAGACCGTCTCTTTCAACCGTTTCAGGAAGGCGCCGATCACACGGGGCTTGGCCTCTACGTCTCACGAGCCATGCTGTGGAGTTATGGCGGCGATCTCCGCTATGAGCCTACCCCCACGGGCTGTTGTTTTGTGATTGAATTGCAAAGAGTGTCGGAATGACTGTAAACGAGAGCACCGCCGTGACCACAGTCCACCTCCTTCTGGTGGACGATCATGCCATGTTTCGGCAGGGCTTGGCCCGTGTTCTCGAAAAGGAGCCCGGCTTCAGAGTCGTCGGTCAGTATGGCAGCGGCGCCAGTGCGCTGGCCGTCCTTCCGCAGTGTGGCGCGTCTATGGTTCTGCTGGATGTCGATCTCGGCAGGGAGCGCGCCCTGGATTTCGTCGGCGAAGCGCGTAAGCTCGGTTTTGCGGGACAAATCCTGGTAGTGACGGCAGGCGTCAGCGGGAACGAGGCCGTTCAGTTAGTACAGGCCGGCGTCGCGGGAATTGTGCACAAGCATCATTCCACGGAGATGTTGTGCAACACGATCCGCCAGGTGGCTGCGGGCGAAGTGTACTTAGAGAAGGAATATTTAACTCCGCTGTATCGCTCGTCGGATCGCACGAAGACGCAAGATCGTCCGCGGCTGAACGAGCGCGATAAAATTGTCCTGCGGTTCATCTTTCAAGGGCTGAACAACCGCGAAATCGGCACCCGCCTGGAAATATCGGAGAGCGCGGTGAAATCGTCACTGCAGCAGATCTTCCATAAATTGGGCGTGCGAACGCGCGCGCAGGTGGTAAAGATCGCCCTCGAGCAGTATCGCGATCAGCTTTGACTGCGTTTCTCGACGACGCCACCGTGTTGGGAACTTTAAGCGCGCGAGCTGTTCGTAGTTTGTCAATCTGTCCGGTTTGATTCACACGTGATCTGTCCGGTTTAGCCTACCGCCCCTTTGGCGCTGCGTCGGCTGGCCGACGGGGGCTTTCTTGTTTTGGTTCTTAAGAGAGAAAGAGAACTCGCCGG
>CAITIX010000302.1 GCA_903892565.1 uncultured Acidobacteriia bacterium | reverse complement strand
GTCTCGTCGGATCTCTTCGGAATCTGCCATCAATCTTATGATAGAAGAAACATGAAACAAGTTCGATTGATTACCGACGGGGCGTGCATTGGAAATCCGGGGCGCGGCGGATGGGCCTATATTCTGCGCTTCGGCGAGCACACGCGAGAGATGTTCGGATCCGTGGGCGAAACCACCAACAATCGCATGGAGCTCACGGCTGCCATTGAAGGCTTGCGCGCGCTCAAAGAAGACTGCGACTTGGAAGTCGTCACCGATTCCGAATACCTCAAGAACGGGATCACCACCTGGATCCACGGTTGGAAACGCAACGGCTGGAAGACCGCGGCGAAGAAGCCCGTGTTAAACCAGGATTTGTGGATCGAACTCGATGAGCTCGTGCAAAACCATCACGTTCGTTGGACTTGGACCAAAGGCCACGCCAACCACGACGACAACAACCGTTGCGACGAGCTTGCAACACAGGCCGCTCGCGCGCATTCGTAGCCAGACCGGATCTACGCGGCCCGCGCCGGATTTACGTTGACAGCGTCTCGCGTAGACAGCGTTTCACGTTGACAGCGTCTCCAGCATCCAATCGCGCAGCGCATGATCCAGCCAGAAGCGGTCCCCGCCCTTCGCCAGAAATCCCAGGTGGCCGCCATAATCAAGCGCCACCAATCTCACTTTCGGATTCGCGCCTACTGCCGGATGCTGGTAGCTGGAATACGGCACCATCGGATCGTCCTTGGCATGGAGCATGAGCGTGGGCACGCGAATGCGCTCCAGAAACTGCCGAGACGATTGCGTGTGATAGTAGCGATCCGCCGTTCCAAAGCCGAAGATTTTCGCCGTGTAGTTGTGATCGAAGTCGCGAACGCTATGTACTTTCCGGAGCGGCTCCAGCGGATATAAATCCGGAGCCTGCGCATGACGCCGCAGCACGCGCTCTTTCAGGCGTTTCACGAAGCGCCTTTGATAAATGTAATTGCGCGGCCGCGCCAAGCTGTCGACGCTCGCTCCCAGATCAATGGGGGCAGACACGGAGCACACGCCATCGAGTAATCCCGAGCCTTCCTCGCCCAGCTCCCCCGCCAGCTTCAGCACCATATTGCCGCCCAGAGAATAACCAACGAGAAACAGCGGCAAGCCCGACGCTTTCCTGCGCTCGCGCGCGATCAGCAGCAAATCTTCCGTTTGGCCGGAATGATAATTCGCCTTCGGGTTCCATGGCGAGCCACCGCAGCCGCGCATGTTATAGCGATGCACCACGAAGCCCGCTTCCAGAGCCGCTGCCGCCATGCTGCGAGCATAGCCGGATTCACTGGAGCCTTCCAGCCCATGCGCCAAAATGACTTCGCCGCGTGGCGCCGTGCCCGCGGACGGATTTTGCACGCGAACCAGCACTTGTATGCCGGGCTCCGGTTCATAAAACGAGTCTGTCACCGGCCAGCGGCTTTCCAGCTCCGGGCGCTTCCAAAAATTTCCCGCAATGGTGGCGAGATCCGCGTTGCGGAACAGGGGATCAAAGGGACGCATGGAGGATGACAGGAAGAGCTCCGGCAACGCGGCTTTTGGAATGACGACTCTGCGCTCTTACTGCGGCTTTCCCAACGAGCACAGCGGATCTCCCACCACTATATTCTGCCAGCTCAGCCCAGGTATCGAGAGGTAGAAACTCTCGGCAAGATTTCTCCCGCTGAAATACGCCGGAAGTAGGAAATTCGGCCGGGGGTTCAGCTCCAAATACGGCTCGGAAACGTGACCGGTAGCCCCAGTTGCCCCCTCCAGGATGAAATCGGCCGTCAGCGCCTGTGGGGTCCCATCGAACCACCCTGCCTTGTCGGTCCAATTCGCAGACGGAACCCATCCATCGGGCGGACGCTTAAACGTCCGGGCATCCGTCGAAACATACTCGGTTGCGATGGCGCCAGGCAGCCAGCGGAAATTCGGAAACCGGCGATTGTGGCTATGATCGTTGGACCCCCAGCTGGCATAGCCGATCACGTCGACTTGATCGTACAACGGGCTATAGGTTTCCTCCAGCACCACGCGGTCTTTCGGCAACTTCGCGGCCGCCTCTCTGAGCCAGTCGTCGCCCTCGTGAGCCGGCGCGAGCGCCAGGTCAATGATAAATTTGCCGCGATTCGTAGCCTGCAAGCCGCGATCGATCATATCGCGGACGCCGGCAAAATCGTAAGCAGCCAAGCGTGTCACCAAGTAGATCGGAAATTGCGGATGCGAGAACTCCGCCGTGGTTTTCCCAAAGAACGGATTTACGAGCGCACCGGCGATACGATGCGGTGGCGCACCCTTGATTTCCCCATACAGCAAAGTGAGCTCGCTATCCACGGATGCGACGTCACCGTTCAGTCCGTCCGACCCGGCGACTCTGAGCGGAACCCCCAATGTGGTCACAATGTAGTACACCGTCTCGGACAGGCCCGCGCGTTCCAGGCATTCGCGAACGGCGGTGGCCAGCTGGTTGAATTGCGCACGGCTGACCTCTTCGGTCATCGCCGCGTTCACGTGGCACTGGTTCTGTCCGGGGATCTCTCGCTTGCGCGCGTAGTATTCGCCTATCGTTCTGGAAACGGGAGAGTTATCGTTCACAACAACCAGGACGCGGGCACCCGGCGCAATTTCGGCGGCGGAAGCGGCCAAGCTTGTTAGAAACAGCCCACAAAGCGCAACTTTTGCCCGCATTCTCCCCATCGAGTTTACCCTTCTGGTAACATCATCCTACACTGCGGACGTTTGTGCGTGGGATACTGGTACAGGGCATCGACGCAGATCGCAGCGCGTTGTTTTTTAGATGACCCTTATTTGAATGATGGATGACCATCCACGATGGATCTCGATCAATTACATACGTTCCTCGAAATCGTCCGCCTGAAGAGCTTCTCTAAAGCTGCGCAGGTGTGTTTTCGAACCCAGCCCGCCGTGAGCGCCCAAGTCCGGCAACTGGAACAGGAGATGAACGCCACCCTGTTCGACCGGCTCGGAACCAAGATCGCTCTCACCCCGGCCGGGCAAATTTTTGCGGACTACGCCGAACAAATCCTGGAATTGAAGCGTCGTGCGCAAGATTCCATTCACGAATTGGAGCGCGTGCCGCGCGGGGAACTTGTGATCGCCGCCAACGAGGCGACTTGTATCTACGTTCTGCCGCGTGTGTTCGCCGAATTCAAAAAACGCTTCCCCAACGTGCAGATTCTGGTGGATCGTTCCTTCGGCGCGCGTGTGGTGGACGCCGTGGTCGATAATCAAGCGGATTTTGGAATCGTCCAACTCCCGGTGACGGAAAAACGTCTGCAAGTGGCCAAAATTCATACAGACGAAATCAAGGCCATTCTGCCTCCCTCGCATCCACTTGCGGCGAAAACACCGTTATTGCCCACGGATCTGATCGACGTGCCGTTGCTGGTTCCCAAAGCCGGCGTCACGCGCAGTCGGCTTAACGCCTGGCTTGAGCCTGTCGATGAGAACGTAAATATCTCGATGGAACTCGACGCCACGGAAATGATTAAGCGCTTTGTCATGGCGGACCTCGGCGTCGGCTTCGTCGCCGGAGCCCATTGTCAGGAAGAGGTGGACGCCGGAAAACTCGTCGCGCGTTCTCTTGGACCCGAACCCATGGAGCGCATCATCGGCCTCATTTACAGAAAAGACAAGGCGCTCTCGAAGGCCGCCCTCGGCTTCATCGAAGTCACCTTGGCGTACGCGGCCGCAGGTACGATACCCTCAAAGCGTGCCGGTGTCGAAAGGGCTGCGGCCCAGGCCGTTCCGGTGAAGGGTTAGCAAACAGGATTTAGCAAACAGGATTTAGCAAAACAGGGTTTAGCAAAACAGGGCTTATTCAACATGGGCACGCAACGTCTTACGGTCAAGACCTCGACAATTTTTGTTGCCAAGCGCGGACGTACGCGCGTCTATCACTCCATGGATGAAGTTCCCGCGGCGCTACGCAAAGAACTGGAAGAATCCACCAACAGCTTCAATTCCGCGACTATTTTAATAGCCGACCGGCGCGGTCGCGCGGAGATCGTTCGTGCGCTAAACGGCTTGCCGTCCAGTCTACGCAGCCGTCTGGCGTCTTCTCTGGCACCTGCGCCAGCGCCTCCGACTCAAGGCGTGCCTACGGCTCGACCTGCGGCTGCACCCGGCGCGAAAACCGGAGTCGTCGCATTCCTCCAACGAAATTGGTTGGAGATCAGCTTGCCCGTCGCCGTCGGGTTTATTGTCTGGGCAGCGTTCAATTACCGCTAACTCACCGGTTTGCCTAACTCACTCGTTTGAGAAACGCTTCCGCCGCGCCCGGGCTCTTGCGATTCAAGTAATCCAGGTTCATATTGCCCACCGTTTCCAGGTGTTCGAAATAGTTCGGATCGGCGTATTTTTCCCGCAACGCCGCCAGGTACGGACGCACCCGCAGCCACACCAGCAGGCATTCGCGGTTGTTGCTGAAGAATAATTCGGGATTCAGCACACCGCTCGCCACGAACGATGCGGCCATATCCCAATACGTGATCACCTGGCGCATCTTGGCGTTTTCCGCAGAGCCCGGCGGGCAGAGCTGCAGCATTTCGTCCACGCTCTTCGGTTTGAAGTTGGACACGAACCACGCGCGCGCCTCGCGCATTTTGTCTTCGCGGCGGAGCTCGTAGAGCTTCAATAACAAATTCGCGTCGTCGTAGGTTGCTTGACTGGATCCTTGTGCCATAGATTTCAGATTAGCGCAGCAAACTGCGTCAGGCAGGCTCCGCGTTCATTCCGTACTAGCCAAGGTCGGCGTGTTCCGCGTAGAGCCAATCGAGTTCGCTGCAATCCTCGAGCGAGCGCTCTTCTAAATAACGCCGGAAGCGCGCACCGAGCGGTCCACCGTCGTGTTTCATCTCACCGAACTGCAGCGCACTGCGTTGCACACGCGCTGTGCGAGGACGCCGCGCCGCTTCGTACTTGGAAAACACTGTTGCGAAATCGTCGCCATGGGCCTGCAATTCCCGGCCCAGGCAAACAGCATCTTCCAGTGCCTGGCAAGCGCCTTGCGCAAGATATTGCAACATCGGATGCGCCGCATCGCCCAACAGCGTGACGCGCCCGCGCGTCCACCCGGACAACGGCTCTGCGAAGTACATCGGCCAGCGACGATAGTGATCCAGCAAAGGCACGCAGGAGCGGACGTAGTTGCACGTTTTCGAAAACGCTGCGACAAATTCTTCCGCCGTGCCCCAATCGTCGCCCGCACCCATCCCCGCCCGATACCGAGGACTGCGGAACACGGCCACCTGATTGTAGACGTGGCCCGCGCGCAAAGGATATTGCACCAAGTGCAGCTCCGGCCCGATCCAGATCGTCATGTCGTCGAGCCCTTCCCGCTGCGGGATGCGCTCGGGTGACGTGGTCCCGCGATACGCCACGTATTCGCTGCATGCAGGAAGCTGATCCGTAATCAGCTTTCGCGCGGTGGACCAAAGTCCATCGGCCCCGATAAGCGCGTCCGCTTCATAATGCGACCCGTCGGCGCAGTCCACGCGAACCGAACTCCCCGTATCTGCGATCGAGACGACTTCCTTGCTCGAGGCAAGTGCGATCCCACTACGCCTTCGGCAGGCAGCGACTTCCGCATCCAGCAAATCCGCGCGATGGACCACGAAATACGGATAACCATACCGCTCCGTGAACTTGGCTCCCGCTTCGACATACGTAAGTTGCTTGCCGGTGATCGCGTCCATGCAGACAAGCCGCGGAGGAAAGCAGGCGTGCTTGTGGACGTCATCTAGAATCCCCAACGACTGCAATACACGCGAGGCATTAGGCGCGAGTTGCAACCCTGCGCCAAGCTCCGCAAAGCGCTCGGCCTTTTCCAGCACCTGCACTTCACAACCAGCAGCTGAGGCGGCAAGAGCGGTGGCTAATCCACCAATGCCACCACCCATGATGATCAAGCGGGGAGACTTCATGCGACGTCGTAATTTCACACGATAGTTTACACGCTAGGACAAAAAAATCCCCCGACCTGAGTCCGGGGATTCGAACAACGTTACTTGTGGAAGTCTACAGTCCCTTTTTCGCCAGGAATTCGGCCAAATCCACCACGCGCATGGAGTAGCCCCATTCGTTGTCGTACCAGGAAACCACTTTGCACAGATTACCGCCCAACACCTTCGTCAGCTGCGCATCGATGATGGAGCTGTTCGGGTTGTGCAGCATATCCGTCGACACAACCGGATCTTCGGTGTACGCCAAAATGCCCTTCATCGGGCCTTCGGCAGCAGCCTTCAACGCCGCATTGACCTCTTCGGTGGTCGTATTCTTCGAGAGGACGACCACGAGATCGACCACCGAAACGTCCGGCGTCGGCACGCGCATCGCGTAGCCATCGAGCTTGCCTTTGAGTTCCGGCATCACGAGCGAAATCGCTTTCGCCGCACCCGTCGTCGTCGGGATCATGTTCAACGCAGCGGCACGGGCGCGACGCAGATCCTTGTGCGGGAAATCGAGCACGTTCTGGTCGTTGGTATAGCTGTGAATTGTGGTCATCGAACCCTTCTCGATGCCGAAATTCTCTTGCAGCACTTTGACGAACGGCGCCAGGCAATTCGTGGTGCAAGACGCATTGGAGATAATGTTGTGCTTCGCCGGATCGTACGACTTTTCGTTCACGCCGAGCACGATGGTGATGTCTTCGTTCTTGGCCGGGGCCGAGATGATCACTTTCTTCACCGTGCCGCGGAGGTGCTTCGACGCGTCCTTGGCTTCGGTGAAGCGTCCGGTGGATTCGACGACAATCTGCGCGCCCACCGAAGACCAGTCGATCTCCGCCGGATCCTTGATCGCGAAAATCTTGATCGGCTTGCCATTGACGACGATCGAATCGCCCTCGATCTTCACTGTCCCGTGAATTGGCCCCAGAATCGAGTCGTACTTCAGCAAGTGCGCAAGCGTCGCCGTGTCGGTAAGATCGTTAGCAGCGACGATCTCAACATTCGGATTGTCGAGGGCGGCGCGAACGACGTTTCTTCCAATACGGCCAAAGCCGTTGATACCAATTTTGATTGGCATGAAAATGCTCCTTAGGTTTCGGCGGGCTCATCGCCCGCACTGGGTAGATCTTCGTGGTGCAGTTCGCCGCGGATCTCGGTGATCAATTGTTCTCCAATGTGATCCTGCATTTCCCGCTGCAACCGGCGTAATGCCACGCCCACCACATCGCGGTGGTGCAATTTAGACCCAAGCTCCTTGTGTTCGGAGAGCTCAAGCCACAAGTCGTGTAAGAGATCGACGTCCTCGGGCCACAGCCGCGGAGGATGCGGACCCAGGTTCACAAACATGGACGGACGGTCCGCGCTGATAATTTCCAGCGAGAAAGGATGCCGCGGTTCGGGCAAACGCTCCCACGCTAGTCCGATGCGCTTCGCCAATTCCTCAGAAGACATGCGCGTGCTGACGCCCGTCACCAAACGTGATGCCCGCAAGCTGTTTGCGGCTTGCGCCATCGCATCGAACGGATCGAGCGCCGGCATTACCAGCAACTCCACCGGCTTGCCTTCTTTTTCGGCTACTTCCACCACGTGCGTGAAGAGTTCTTTTTCGTAGTCGCTGAACAGCTGCTTTTCGGAAAGATCGAATTCGGCGGCGCCCGTCGAAAGCTGGCGCACGGTCATCACGACGATATCGTGGCGGCGCAGATTGGTTTTTTCCAACACGCGCTTGAGGTGATCCATGCGATGGGCATCGCGCGCGGCAACCAGAATGCAGCCCGGGCGTGCGTGAATGCTAGAGGCATCGATTTGCGCCTGATGGTCGAGATTGAATTCCTCGTAAGGCTTGTGGCCGCTATCCGCATGGCGCTTGTTGATCTTCTCGGAGATCGTGAATAGGACGAAGAACAAAATCGTAAAGGCGATGCCCCACTTGGTGGCGATCTGCTTCGAGAAAAGATTGGCCATCGCGACGAAGCCCAGGATGGCAGTCGTCACACCGAGTCCGATCGGAATTTCAACGCCGCCGATTCGAATATTGAAGGGAACTTTGTATTCCTGATCCGAACGTTGATAGCGCAACACCAGCACGCCGAGCGACTTCATAAAGAAGCTCCACACCACACCGAAGGCGTAGGCTTCGGCGAGGATCGTCATATCGCCGCGGCTGCCAATGATCGTGAGAATCTGCATGATGACGATCATGTTGATCATGCGATAGGTCGTACCGTAGCGCGTGTGCGGGCGGCGGAACCAGGGCAGCAGCACGCCGTCCTCGGCCACACGATTCAAGACGCCATTGGCGCCGATGATGGACGTGTTCACCGCTCCGGCCAAAATCAAACCACCCACCAGCACGACGAAGGCGTGGAAGCCCAAGCGCAGCAGATACGGCCCGCTAAGGTTCATCGCCAGTCCGCCGATCAGGTTGTCGTAGAACTTCGGACGAACGTCGTCGGGGATGATCATCGCGGCGAACACCGTGATCACGCCGGTACAAATCACCGCATACCAACAAGTGATGTTGGCCGTGATCCTGAGGTTCTTCAACTTGGGATAAGAGATTTCGCGGTAGATCTGCGCCAGCGTTTCGAATCCACTCATGGAAAGCAGCGAGTGCCCGAAGGCAATCACAACCACCACAACCGGCACTTGCAACCAGAAGGTTCCCTTAAACCAACCCTGGGCTTCTGGAGAAAACGTGATGTTGCCGGGGGTCGGGGCAGGAGGAACGTGGCCCCATAGGTTTTTCAGCAGAATCGTAATCGGGCACCAGATCAGCAAAATGCCGACCATGACGGAGGTGATCTGCATAATGCGCAGCGCTTTGCCGCTGGATTCATGCATGCCCTTGATGTTTTCCCACCAGAAATAGACGGTACAAATGATGCCCGCACCGGCCGCGAACAGGTTTACATCCACATGATAGGGCTGGTGCAGAAGCTCAAAGACTTCATTGAGCAGCGCTCCCAGATACTGGCCCGCGCTGACGACGCTGATCGGGCCGGTAAGAATGTAATCGAAAACCAGGGACGAAACCGAGAACTTCGCGGCAACCGGTCCCATGCTGTCGTGGACCACGACGTACACGCCGCCGCGGACAAACATGCCGCAGCTTTCCATGTAGACGCTGCGCACGGCGAAGCTGAACAGCATGACGCCCAGCACGAACCAGGGCGCTGCTTTTCCAACCGCAGCCTCCGCCGCGCCGCCCGCATAAAACATGGACGAGGCGAGATCACTCAGTACGATGGAGGCTCCCCGCCAAAAGCTGATGAACGAGAGAGCTACCGTAGTTGCGACAACAACCTTGGGGTTGGCTGCCGCCGAAAGCCGGCTATCTTGTGTGGACATCCGTAAGTTACTATCCTAGCGAGTTTTTGGGTTACACCGCAGTCGCAAGGGCTTAGATTCCTTCGAGGAGACGGGCCGCGAGGAAGTCAGGCAAGCCGGCGGCGCGAATCTTGGCGCCTGCCCGATGGGCGTCGTAAGCGACACGGCGATACTCCACCGTCCGCTCTTCTTCGCAGTATAACGCGTAGGCCGCCCGCGGATCACGATCCCGGGGCTGTCCAACGGACCCCGGATTGATCAGGTAATAGTAATCGGGCTCGATATCTAAGACACCCCGCGGTGAAATGGGCGCAGCCGCGCGCGTCGTCAGCAGGAACCCTCCCTGCACGTGCGTGTGTCCGAACAGAGTCACCTGCGCTCCGAGAAACGGCAGATATCCTTGCAACTGATAAGCACTTTGCAAGTATTCGTCTTCATCGGCCGGCGAACCGTGCACCAGATCAAGGCTTTGATACGGCAGAGGACCACGCGGCAGACGCTCCAGATAAGCGCGATTCTCCGCGTTCAGTTGCGACTCGGTCCATCGAGCCGACGCCTGCGCCGCGTGGTTGAAGTGTTCCGCCGAATCCAGTCCCACACAGACCTTATCGTGATTGCCGCGCACCACCACGTCGACGTTCGCGCGCACCCATTCGACAATCGCATTGGGATCGGCGCCATAGCCGACCAGATCTCCCAGGCAAAGGATTCGGTCATAGCGGCCGCGCGCATCTTCCAGCACTGCGGTCAGTGCTTCCAGATTTCCGTGAATGTCGCTGAGTATGAGAAAAGGCATGAGGCAAGAAGAAGCAATGCGCGAGAAGAGGCGTCAGGCGCGGCGAAGGCGCAGCAGCGTCACTTCAGGAGGCGCTCCCAACCGCGCCGGAATTCCAATAGTTCCCAAACCGCGAGACACAAAAATCGCGGACTTGTCCTTGCGATAGATGCCATCCACATAAGGCGTGAAAAAACGCGCCATGTTTAAATCCGCGCCCAGTATTTCGACGCGCACTTGTCCTCCGTGCGTATGGCCGCTGACGGTCAGATCGTAGCCCTGACGTGCCGCGACGTCGAACACGTCCGGATTGTGGGAGAGCATTACGTTGCAGGCGTCCGGCGCGATCAGCCTCCCGGCACCCTCTAAATACGGCTTGTTCATGCGTTGGTAATCCACACCGGCCAGGTTCAGCCGGGCGTTGCCGAAACGCACCGTTGCGTTCGTGCCGCGCAGAATGCGAAGGCCCTGGCGCGCGCCCGCCTGCTCGACGTAATCTTCTGCGCGTGCGTAAATTTCGTGATTGCCCAGGCATCCGAACACTCCCGCATCGGCTCGCAATGCTTTCAGACCTTCGAGGCAGCTGTCGAGCGGATCGCGCGTGCTCGTAATCAAATCACCCGTCACCAGGGCAATCTGCGCGCGCGTTTCATTGGCCATCGCGATAGCGTAGTCCAACTCCGCGCGGCTGAAGAACGCGCTCATGTGGATATCCGTGATCTGTACCAGCCGCAGGCCGTTCAGATCTTCGTGCAATCCTGCGATCGGAATCTCGTGCTCGCGCAAGGAGATGTCGCGCCGTTGGATGATCGCCCCATACCCCAGGGCCGCCACCGGCGCAGCGTAAACCGCGCTGCCCACCGCTCGCAGGAAGTTGCGGCGCGTGCTTTGGAAACGGCCGCGGAGGCGGACGTTCGGAAAGGACCGGTGCGTCAGGCGTAGCGCCAAATACGTTACGGCCCAGCATAGGACAAGCAGCGTCCAGGCAAAAAGTACGGCACGCGCCCAGATCGGCCCGTTCCCGTGCAGCATTCTTAGAACGAGACCGGAGCGAAGAACAAAGCCCGCTGTCATCGCCAGGCTGGAAATCCCGCAACAGCACATCAGCAGCGCGCGGCGCGGCTTCGAGCGCGAGCTTCGGAGCATCGCGACCATCACGACACCTTGTGCCAAGAGGGCAAGTGCAAACAGCACGAGATCGGGGATCCAACTGACGAGGCGTTCTACCACTCTCTTCATCTTATCGGCAGATTCACTACAATCAAAAGATGTCACTTGTAGTAGTAGGTTCTGTTGCCTACGACGGCGTCGAAACACCCCACGGCCGCGTAGATAAGATGCTGGGGGGAGCGGCGACGTATATTGCCTTATCCGCAAGCTATTTCACGCAGACGCGGATCGTCGCAGTCGTCGGTGACGATTTCGCTCCCGAAGACGAGGCGCTTCTGACCGATCACGGCATCGATCTCGAAGGCCTCGAACGCGTCCCCGGAAAATGTTTCTACTGGGCGGGCAAGTACACGCCCGACATGAACGATCGCGAAACGCTCACCACCGAGCTCAACGTGTTCGCCGATTTCCAGCCGAAGCTCCCCGAAAGCTATCGCCTGGCGCGCTATCTGATGATGGGGAATATTCAACCCGCGCTGCAGCGCGACGTGCGCGCGCAAATGAAGAATCCCCGCTTGGCCGGCGGCGATACCATGAATTACTGGATCCACGATCATCGGGACGAGTTGCTCAAAACCATCGCCGGTTGGGATTTCCTGCTGATCAACGATCACGAAGCTCGCATGCTGTCCGGCGAATCGAACCTGCGCAAGGCCGCCAACAAAATCATGGAAATGGGTCCTCACACCCTGGTCATCAAGCGCGGTGAATTCGGCGCGATGCTGTTCCGCAAGGATTCGTACTTTATCGTTCCCGGCTATCTGCTCGATGACGTGTTCGATCCCACTGGCGCTGGCGATTGCTTCGCCGGCGGTTTCATCGGTTATTTGGCCGAACATGGCTTCAGCCTCGACGGCGACCACATCAGCCGCGGGATGCTGAGCCGTGCGGTCATTTATGGTTCGGTCATGGGCAGCTTCTGCTGCGAGCGTTTCGGTGTGGAACGCTTCCGCACGCTCGAGCGCTCGGAAATCGATGCCCGCTTTGAAGAATTCCGAAAGTTTACGTCGTTCTAACTTCGCTGCTTCTCCCTTCGCATCGCTCGCGGCGGTCGCCGGATTGCTGGCCGCTGTGGGCGCTGCCGTTGCATTGTTCTGCGCGCGCCAAGGCTACACGCTCTATTACGGCGACGCCGAGGCGCACCTCAACATCGCGCGCCGCATACTGGATTCCCGCACTCCCAATGGCGAGCAGTTCGGCACCGTGTGGCTCCCTCTGCCGCATCTGTTGATGCTTCCGTTCGTGCAAGTCGACGCGGCGTGGAAGAGCGGCTGGGCAGGCGTGATCCCCGCATGGGCGTGTTTCGTCGCGGCCGGCACGTTTCTCTACGCCGCAGCGAGAAGATGCTGCGGACCGGCCGCTGGATTTACCGCAGCCGCGCTCTTCGCCGTCAATCCCAACATGCTCTATCTGTCATCGACGCCCATGACAGAGCCCGTGTTTGCCGCGGCACTTGCGGCGCTGCTGTGGGCAACACTTTGGTATCGCGACGAACCATCTTTGTGGCCGCTGTTCGCGGCCGCTGCCGCCTGCAACGCCGCATCGCTCACCCGTTACGAAGGCTGGTTCGTCATCCCCTTCGTCGTTTTATTTTTTGCCCTTGGACCACGCAAGCGGGACGCGATTCTCTTCGCGGTCCTCGCCTCCGTGGGACCTCTCGCATGGCTCGCGCACAATCAGTATTACTTCCAAAACCCTTTGGAATTTTTCAACGGCCCGTATTCAGCGGCAGCCATCAGCGCGCGCCAACACGCTCAAGGAATCATCAATCCCGGAGATCACAACTGGCTACAGGCGATGCAGTATTACTTCGCGGCGATGAAGCTGACCATCGGTCCTGTCGCGCTCGCGATCGCAGCGTTTGGCGCACTGATTTGCGCAGGCCGAAGATATTTCTGGCCCGTCATCTTATTAGCTCTGCCGCCCATTTTCTACATCCTGAGCATGCATTCGGGAGGAACGCCGATCTACATCCCCGCGCTGTGGCCGCACTCCTGGTACAACACGCGCTATGCTCTCGCGGCATTGCCTTTGGTTGCCTTCACCGGAGCTGCGCTGGTGGCCTCTCTGCCTCGCCACTGGCGGATGGCAACGGGAGTTTTGCTGACCATCGGGACGCTGGTCGGTCTTGCGCAAAATCCCACCGGGATGTTCGCCTGTTGGAAAGAATCCGAGGTCAACTCCGTCGCACGCCGCGAGTGGACCCACCAAGCCGCGGCATACCTTGCGGATCATTACAAACCCGGCATGGGTATCATCTTTGCCTTTGGAGATCTCACTGGGGTGTTACGCGCCGCTGAAATTCCTCTCATAGAAGGCTTGCACGAGGGGAATCACCCGTCCTGGGACTCCGCCATCGCCCGTCCCGAACTGTTTTTGCACGAGGAATGGGCGCTGTCCATTTCGGGAGACACGATTTCGCAAGTGATCGCGAGAACCGCCGCCTCTGGCCCGCACTATCAACTCAGGAAGCAGGTTATCGTGAAAGGAGCGCCGGTTATCGAGATCTATCAGCGCAGATTGCCCCGCGAATTGCCAACCCAAACGAGATGAAGATCCCTTTCACCAAGGCGCACGGCGCCCGTAACGATTTTCTGCTGACCTGGCGCGACGAACTGCCGCCGGAACTTACTGAAATGACCGCCGCCTCCATCGCCATCTGCGAGCGCAACACCGGCGTTGGCGCCGACGGCTGGCTCCTGATGTCCCGGCCAAATCCTACCGATGGATCAGCAGACGGTGCGATCGAGCTGTGGAATTCCGACGGCAGCCGCAGTGAGATTTCCGGCAATGGCACGCGCTGCGCCGCGGCTCAGTTCTACGATGCGGGCCACACCGGCTCTGCCCTTCGGATTGCGACCGGCGCCGGGGTGAAGCACCTGCAGTTGCTGCATCGTGACGGCAATACGTTTTCCTTCGAAATGAACATGGGACAAGCGCACATCGAACAGCTGCATGCCGAAGTGGAAGGCCGCGATGCCACCATCTTGAACGTCGGCAATCCGCAGTGCGCCTTCTTTGTGGATGACTTCGCGTTCGACTGGGCGGCGCTTGGCGCAAAAGTGGAACGCCTCCCGCGCTTTCCAAATCGGACCAATGTTTCGTTTGTGCGCGTTGTGGACCGCCATACGGTGGACGTCCGTTTCTTCGAACGTGGTGCGGGCGTTACCATGAGTTCTGGTACTGGTTCCACGGGCGCCGCAGCGGCGGCTCTCGCGCGAGGGCTGGTGGAAAGCCCTGTGACGGTCGAGACTCCGGCGGGACCTTTGAAATTGCGTTGGGAAGATTCAAATATTTTGCTGGCGGGACCCGCCGAAATCGTGGCGCGGGGCGAGTTTTATTGGACGAATTTGTAGTGGGAATTTGTACTGGGAACTTTTAGTAGGAAGGGATCGCGTAAGAACGTCCTCATGAGTCATCTATCGGATTTAGAGAAGAAGCTCCAGTCGAAGCAGGCGCGCGTGGGCGTGGTCGGCTTGGGCTACGTCGGCTTGCCGCTCGTCGTGGAATTTGCCAACGCCGGATACACGGTGATTGGAATTGATATTGACGAGAAGAAGGTCGACGCCATCAACCGCGGCGAGTCCTATATTCAGGACATTTCAAGCGAGGCTCTCGCGCCGCTGGTGAAATCCGGCAAGGTCAAGGCCACCACCGATTTCAGCATCGTCGCAAGCCTCGACACCATCGACATTTGCGTCCCCACGCCCTTGCGTAAAACCAAGGACCCGGACATGAGCTACATCGTCAACGCCTGCCAGTCCATGGCAAAGTACTTCCATCCCGGCATGCTGGTGATCCTCGAATCCACCACCTATCCGGGCACCACGGACGAGTTGCTGCTCCCGATGTTCGAGACTCCCGAGTGTAAAGTCGGCGAAGATTTCTTCTTGTGCTTCTCGCCCGAACGCGTGGATCCGGGCAACGCCAAGTATCAAACCAAGAACATCCCCAAGGTGGTCGGCGGCATCACGGACGCCTGTACCAAGATGGGCGCGTTGTTCTACTCGCAGGCTTTGGAAATCGTCGTGCCCGTGAGCTCCACGCGCGTCGCCGAAATGGTGAAGCTGCTCGAAAATACGTTCCGTATGATCAACATCGGCCTGGTGAATGAGATCGCCATGCTGTGCGATCGCATGAACATCAACGTGTGGGAAGTGATCGACGCCGCGGCGACGAAACCGTTCGGCTTCATGCCGTTTTATCCCGGCCCGGGCCTCGGCGGCCACTGCATTCCGATCGATCCGTTCTATCTATCGTGGAAGACCAAGCAAGCGGGCATTGAAGCGCGCTTCATCGAACTCGCCGGCTACATCAACGGCACGATGCCTCACTTTGTCGTCGATAAAATTCAGAACGCGCTCAATGAGCACGCGAAACCTCTGCGCGGCTCGCACATCCACATCATGGGCGTGGCCTACAAGCGCGATATCGACGACGTGCGCGAATCCCCGGCACTCGATATTATTCACTTGCTCGACAAGCGCCACGCCAAGGTGACCTATAGCGATCCCTACGTTCCCGTGCTGCGCGCCGATGGCGTAGTGCCGGAGATGTCGTCCGTCGATCCGCTGCAAGCCGCCGCCGAAGCCGATTGCGTCGTCATCGTCACCGATCACAAAAACTTCAATTACGCACAGCTCGTCGACAAATCCAAGCTGATCGTCGATACGCGCAACGCGCTCAAGGGCATCAAATCCGACAAAATCGCCCGGCTGTAAAATGAAACTGCTGCAGCGCAAAAACGAGAAGGGGACAGAGCGATCTGTCCCTATTCCCTTTTCCGCTTTTATTCTGGGGCCCGCTCTTATTCCGTCGCCCGGACTTCCGCCAGCCGCTCCGCCAGCACCGGCGACAACGTCGCTTCGATCTCCGGCGTGATCAGCCCCACCGCGTCCATATCCTGGATGTGGACTTTGTCCTTCAACCGGAAACTCGTCAGCTTCATGTGAACCAGATCCACAACCGGGGCAATCAGAAATCCTTGCGCAACGCGTACGGGATCTGACGCAGGTACAGCCTCCAGGTAGTCCGGCCTTACTTTTTCGCCCGCGAACACCACGTGGACTGCGTTGCGCGCCCGCGGCTCGTTCGCATCCAAAAACATATCCACGCCAGCGACATGACGGAATGTGAAACCATACGGCTCCACCGCTTGGCGGATCGCGTCCAGGCTCTTGCGATCCACGGCGACGTCCACGTCTTTGGTCATACGCGCAGCCAGCGGATCGCGCGTGTCTACGTGCAGAAATACGGCTAGTCCGCCTATCACGCGATAAGGGATTCCGGCGGCGTCCAGCGCCGACCCGAACTTGCCGGTGACATCAAGGAGTTTTTCCACGGCGTTCTCAAAAATAGTGTTCGTCGCCACGAAAACCTCTCGTCCCCATTTTACCGCCACGCCCTGGGCGCTATTGAAGCGAACCTATCGCCCGAAGTAATCCTTGTCGTACGTGATCCCCGCCTTATCGCGGATGGCATCCACAGCCTTCTGCGCCATATCCGGCCGGATCTTCGCCTCAATCTCCGGACGAGCCTCTGCCATCGTCTTGTTCGTGTGTTCCTGCACCTGGATGATGTGATATCCGAACTGCGTCTTGATCGGCTCGCTCACTTCATTCACCTTCATCGAGAACGCCGCATCCTCAAACGGCTTCACCATGGACCCGTGCCCGAACGCGCCCAGCGTCCCGCCATTCACACCCGATCCCGAATCATCCGAATCTTTTTTCGCGATCTCCGCAAAATCGCCGCCCTTGACGATCGCCGCGCGCACTTCCTTGGCCTTCGCCAGTGCTTCGGCATCGCTGCGCTCCTTCTGGCCTTCGCGCAACGGCGCAGGAGAATCCTTGAAGCGAATCAGAATGTGACGCGCGGTCACCTGTTCGTACTCGCCCTTGTGCTCGTCGTAGTAGCTCTTGACGGCGGCATCGTCGACCTTGATATTATTTCCGAGCTGCTGATAATAGGTGCTCGCAAGCAGCTGATCCAGGCGCATCGCGATCTGCGATTTGACCTCGGGCTGTTCGTCCAGCTTGTTGGCGCGCGCCTCCTGCGCCATCGCCTTCAATTCCGCCAGTTGTTCCGCCAACTGCCGCTTGCCCTCGGGACCCTGCATGCCCGCCCTCTGCTGCGGCTGCATCGTCTTCAGTACCTCGTTGTACAGCATTTCAAATTCGGACTTCGTGACCTTTTCCTTGCCCACCGTGAGGACCACAGGGTTAGGGTCGGTGAACGTCGCCGTCTGGCTCCAGGCAGGGACAGCGCCGAGCCAAATCAGCGCAGCAGTGGCAAAGGTAAGGAATTTCTTCATGCCTTTTAGCATACCAACGCGGCCCTTGTTGGGCAGCTTGGCAATTTGATCGGCGGTTGGAAATAGAAGACTTTTGCATCCAAGGCGCTGATACAAGGCTACCCAAACCACCGATGCCTCGAATGCGGTCTTCAGATGTTCCTGAACGAAATAAATGGAATCATCGCTTCGACCTCTCTCCGCTCGCTTCTCACCCCAGTGCACACGCAATCTTTCGAGCGTGTGAAAAGAGCTTGGCTCCGAGATTCCTGCCGCGAAGCTTCGTCGACGCAAATCCAAATGCCGGATGTGGGCGCATTCGCGCACGAACATTCCGGCGGAGCCGTTTTTGCGATTAGCCTCGTTCCCCTGGCGCTAGAGAGCTTCGTTAAACTAGATTCTGTTTCTTGCCTCTTTCCAGGCCCCAGGTTTTGTCAAAGCAGAGCGGATGCGCCCGAACATCATCGCGTTCGATGTTGCGGCAAGTCCTATGCAGTAGGAGTCGTGCGATACCGCCGGGTCTCTTTTTGCTTAGCAAATCCAATTCGTAATGCGGATCCTTTTTAATGCACGAATAGCAAAGGCTTGCCAAGGCAGTAGGGAAGCGATTGCCACCGTGTGACGCCGATCAGATGGGAGTCCTCCGAGCCGAGTCCCTGCCGCCGGACGTGCAACGGGTGTGGGAGCCATTGCTGAAAGAAGTGGAATCGCTGACCGAGAAGATCAAAGACAGGGATCGCGAGATGGAGCCGCTCGCCCGGAACGATGATCCGGAGACCGCACTCCTGCAGCAAGTGGCTGTTATTGGGTTTCTGATCGCTCTGACCTTCGTACTCACCGTCGAGGACAAAGACAGATTCCAGAAGGGTCGCGATATCGGCTGTTACGTCGGGCTGCGGCCCAGGCGCAGCGATTCGGGTCAGAGCCAACCGCAGTTACGAATCACGAAGGAAGGAGACCCCTATCTGCGGACGATGCTGGTGCAAGGAGCGCACTACATCCTCAGCCGTCGAGGACCGGAGACCGACCTGAAGCGATGGGGCCTGCGCTTGGCGGAACATGGCGGCAAACGCGGAAAGAAGAAAGCGGTTGTGGCCGTTGCGCGAAAGCTCGGCATCCTGCTGCATCGGCTGTGGGTCACCGGTGAGGTTTACGTGCCATTGCGAAATCGGAATCTAAGGATGGGACGGAAGAAAGCAGCTTGATCGAATTTGCAGCAAATCGCCGAGTTCGGGTGACTGCGCCACGCGCAAGGAACGACATGGCTGGAAACAGCGACATTCAGTTCGGGCCCGAGAAGGCAGCACCCGTTTCCAATGGAGGATACCCAGCTGGCACCGGAGCGACAGCTCCACCAAGAGTGCGGATGGAGGTAGGGCGAGTCGGCGGTTGTGAAGTTTCGGCGGTTGTGAAGTAAAGGAAGGGCCGGGAGACGATTCCGCCTCCCGTTGCTCGGCAGTCTGATGTAGGGTTGACCCGACCAAGAAATGGGCTTGACAGGGCCGGCCTTCTCATGGAAGTGGCGCGTGATCCAGGCACAAACCGTTTTCTGATCGGATAAACTGAACTGAATCCTGTATATGTCCCTCCAGCCCCGCGACGCACTCCGCCCCATCGCCAAGCGTGAAGATATGTGCGCCCGCTTCGAGCGCGAGGCCCGCGCCACGCACAGCGATCCGTGCGCATCAAATCCCGTACCGGTCTTTACCGTCCTAGCGGCGGCAAAGGTGGTTCGTTGAACAAATACTTGCGTCTGGCCTTGGGAATTGGTGTCTCCGCGACATGTCTGTTCCTGGCCTTCCGGGGAGTGCCGGTGGGAGAACTCTGGAAACTGGCCCAGGATTTGCCGCTGCGGTTTCCGCTCTTTTACGTTGGCGTGGCAAGCGTGAATCTTTTCTTGCGGGCGGCACGCTGGCGCGTTTTGCTGACGGGAAACGATTCGATCCCTTTCGGAACCGTTTTCGCCGTGAACTGTGTCGGCCAGCTGGGCAACAGTGTTCTGCCCGCCCGGCTGGGCGATCTATTCCGCGCGACGAATCTGACACGATCCGGAACCAGCAGTAGCTTTTCGCTGGCAACCATCTTCGTGGAACGGGTCTTCGACGCCGGTTTTCTAGTGCTGGTGGGAGCAGCCGCGGCACCCTTCGTCGGAAAGTTGCCGGAATGGCTGCTGCACGCCTCCGGAGTAGTCGGCATAGTGGCTCTGTTGGGACTCGCATTCATCTTCGCACTACCCTTTTTCGAAGCGCCCTTCTTGCGTCTGCTGCAAGGTGTGTTGCCGCGCGGTTGGCAGAATCTGGCGACGGCCCTGATCGAACAATTTGTCCTTGGCCTGCGCAGTATTCACCGGATGGAAGCGATACTTGCCTTTCTGGCGCTGACGGTTTGTATCTGGTTCCTAGATGGTTTTGGAATCTGGATTCTGGTCGTGGCAACAGGATCGACGGTTCCGCCCGCTGTCGTCGCACTGCTGCTGATGTCGCTGGCGCTTTCGAGCGCCATTCCGGCGGCGCCAGGAAACGCAGGCGTTTTTCAGGTTGTGGCGGTCACGGTTCTGGCTCCGTTCGGCGTCGGGCGCTCGGCGGCTCTGTTTTTCTCGCTGATCTGGCAGGCGCTGATTGTGATCAACCTTCTCCTTTGGGGGCTGGGCAGTTTGTGGTTTCTAACGAGCCGAAAACTCCTGGTGACGGCCGGGTTCCGCCGTGCTCATCCGATTCCAGCCGACACCGAGCCGCTGTAGCCAGTGGAAGAAGGGGGACTACGAATACTCGCCCAAGTGATTGAAACAGAATGTGTGCTGTGGCCCCGGTTCCATTGCGGTGGTTCCGGCTGCGGGTCTATACTCAAACAATGGGATGCCCGTTTCGAATCACAAAATCACGCGTTCAATTCTAGAAAATTGTTGGACTTGCGGGAGACTGCCATCGCCATGATACTATCTTCGTACCTCCAAATCGGTCGCTGCGGAGGCGTGTGGAGCCCTGCGATAGACGATCGGGACGGCTGGCGATCGGATCGATAATGAGTCAGCGGCGGCATCTGATTCCATTTCTAAACAGGTTACAATCGGCCGTAGTCGGCTGCGCGGGCGACGTCATGCTGGACCGTTTCGTCTACGGTGCCGTGAGCCGTATTTCGCCCGAGGCGCCGATTCCCGTTCTGCACATTGAAACGCAACGATCCATGCTGGGCGGGTTGGGAAACGTGGTCCGGAATTTAGGAGCCCTAGGCTGCGGAATCCGCTTGTTCTCGGTCACCGGGGAAGATGGTCCCGGCGCGGAAGTGAAGGCGCTGGTAAAGGGCGTCGCCGGCTGCGAAGCCTATATTTTGAACGAGGCCGCGCGCCACACACCCGTCAAAATCCGCTACATCGCCCACGGACAGCAGTTGCTGCGAGCCGATCACGAGAGCACACATACGGTTGAAGCGTCCGTGTTTCGGGCCTTGTTAGCGCAGTTCGAGGCTCACGTGGCCGAATGCTCCATCGTGTTCCTGTCCGATTACGCAAAGGGTGTGCTGAATGGCTCGAACGCGCAGGCTTTTATCCGCGTTGCCAGGGCGGCGGGAAAACCGGTGGTGGTCGATCCCAAGGGCCGCGACTTTGAGCGCTACCGGCTCGCAACGCTGATCAAACCGAATTTGAAGGAACTGGGCGAAGCGACCGGAATCGCGCCGCGGGACAACGCCAGCCAGGAAATGGCGGCGCGGAAATTGCTGGAACTGACGGAGGCCCAATTTATCTTGCTGACCAGGGGACCGGCGGGCATGCTGTTGGTGCCGCGCGATCAGCCGCCGCTGGAGTTTTCCGCCCTGGCGCGTGAAGTCTACGACGTCTCCGGCGCGGGCGACACTGTGGCGGCCGTTTTAGCCGGCGTGCTCGGTTCCGGTGTGGGAATTTCCGACGCCGTAGAACTGGCGAATATCGCCGCGGGGATCGTCGTCGGAAAAGTGGGCACCGCCGTGGTGGAGCGCTCCGAAATCGTCGACGAAATCGAACAGGATCTGGCGATCGCCGCCAGCGGCAAAATCCTGCAAGTGGCGGAAGCGATCGAGCGGGTGCGGGCCTGGCGCCGCGCAGGCCGCAAGGTCGGCTACACGCAGGGATCCTTCGAGCCGCTTTCGGTGGAAAGTCTCAAGATGCTGGAACAGGCGCGGGCGGGCTGCGATCGCCTAATGGTGGGCTTAAGCGTGGGCGACGGTCGCCGGTCGCCAGAGCAATCTCAGACGCACGCGTTTCTTCTCGCGTCTCTGGCAAACGTGGATGGTGTAGTAATCTGCGCCCCCCAATCAGCAGAGCATTTAGAGGCGCTGCGAGCGGAACTGTCCGCACCCGATCCGGGTACGAAATCTCACAGGCCATGAATCTAAGACTCCGGCTGCTGGTTGATTTCTATTTTGGAGGGTTGTTGCACGCGATCCTCAAAATTCCCACCATCCTGCTGGGAAAACTGATGGGGAGAAACCACGATCTGTCCCAGTGCAAGGAGATCGCGGTCATGAAGCTGCTGGGCGGCGGCAGCTTGGTGATCGCCTACCCGGCGCTGCTGGCCTTGCGACGGCTACCAGCCGTAAAGAAACTGACCCTGATCACCACGCCCGCGATCCGCCCTTTCGGCGAGATCTTGGGGATCTTCGATGAAATAGTGGTGATTCGCGAGGATTCTCTATTGCACGTGGGAGCGGATTCGTTTCAGGCGATCCGCCGCCTGTTCCGCTATGATGCCATCATCGATTTCGAAATCCACAGCCGTCTGAGCACGGTTTTTTCTCTTTTGACGTGCGCGCGCAATCGTATCGGCTTCTTCACGAACATCTCGTTTTGGCGGCGCGGGATCAGCACGCACTTGCTGTTCTGCAATGTTTCCAACGGGATCTACCAATTTTACGATCAAATCGCCATCATCTTTGGAACGGTACCGGTGGCAGAGGACGTATGCACGGCAACGTTCCGGCGGCAGTTGCAGGCGCCGCCGGCCGATCCCGCCGAAACCAATATCGCCATCACGCCAACCTGCTCCGGATTGAGTCGTGAAAGAATGCTGGAACCGGAGGAATGGACTGAAATACTTGCGAAACGGCTCGAAAACTACCCCGGCCAGCAGGTGCGCGTGCATCTGTTGGGGGGACCGGTCGATAAAGTTTATTTGGACGCACTAAAGGAAAGATTCGAAAATCGGTTCGGCGAACGCATTCAGGCCGTGAACCATGCCGGCAAGACGAAACTCTTGGCATCGATTCGATTATTGAGCGGCATGAACGAGGCATTGTGCATTGATTCGGCGCTGCTGCATTTCAGCCGTTTGCTGGGCCTGCGAACCATTTCGTTTTGGGGGCCCACCGATCCACGGGTGCTGGCGCGTCCAAGGGCGGGCAATTTAGACGAGATTCACTACGTCAAGCTCCCGTGTTCGCCGTGTATCCACGTTTCGGCCCAACCGCCCTGCAATGGGCGCAATTTATGTATGCGGCTGGCCGCCAATCCTTCGGCACCGGTGCCGTCAAATCCCCCATGGGTGCTTCATTGACATGACGGCAGCGCTCAAACCAATCGACAAAATCCTGACGACGGAACAGGTGGATGCTTGGGTGGCGGCCGAACGCGCCGCCGGCCACCGCGTCGGATTTACGTGCGGAGCGTTCGACGTCATGCACGCGGGCCACGCGCAGTATTTGGCTGAGGCCCGCGCAGCGTGCGACCGGCTCCTGGTGGCCGTCAACAGCGACTCCTCGATTCAGCGTTATAAGAATCCTTTGCGTCCCGTGAATCCGTGGAAAGAACGCGCGTTCGTGGTGGCGGCGATGGCCTCGACCGATTGCGTAACCGTGCTGGAGGAAGATCGACCGCTCTCCCTGATCCTGCGGTGGAAGCCCGATTTTTATATAAAAGGCGGCGACTACGCATCCGCCGCTCTACGATCCGGCTCCGCCGTGGAAGCCTACGGAGGGCAGACGGTGGTCATTCCCCCGCAATTCGCTGCCAGCACCACGGCAATGTTCGAGAGGATTCAAGCGCTGGCGATCCACGCCGCGCCGGAGCAGTCCCAGACCGCCGAACCGCGCGGTTTGGTGCTCCTCGATCGGGATGGAACGCTGGTGCGGGACGTGCCGTTCGATCCGTCGCGCATAGAAATCCTGCCGGAAGTAATTGGGGCATTGCGCAAGTTGCAGGACGCCGGTTTTCGCCTCTGCCTGGTCAGCAATCAGCAAGGGATTGGCCTCGGCTATTTTGGGTATCGCGATTTCATCGATGGGAACCGGAGGCTTTTGCGAGCGCTGGGGGCGGCAGGGATTTCCATCACCAAAATCTATTTTTGCCCGCACTCCTGGGGAGAAACCTGCAAGTGCCGCAAACCGGCGCCGGGAATGCTCCTAAGGGCCATGCGCGAACAGAATGTCCCAGCCAGCCGCTGTGTCATGATCGGAGATTCGGTCGACGATATGGCCGCGGCGAAAGCGGCCGGATGCACGGGCTTCTATCTGGGGCCCATCCATCCCGCATATTCCTCGTGCAGCATCGCGGAAGCAACTGACAAAATAGTGGAGGCAATCCCAAAATGATTCCAAACACAACGCCGCCTTCGTCATCCGCAAGCGACGCTCCCCGGTGGGCGTGGATTGCTTTGGCGGTAGTTGTCGTAGCGGCCCTCGGGGTGTATTTCGCTGTGCTGACGAATGGCGTCGGCTTAACGGCCACCGATTGGGCCATGTACGTGATGCACGCGCGGAACATCCTGCATGGGCGGGCGTATGCCGATACGCCCTACGTGTTCCAGCCGGAAGCGAGCTTTGAAGGGCCCCGTAGCTATCCTTCCGGATTTGCGCTGCTGCTAGTGCCCTGGTACGCCGCTTTTGGAATGAGTATCAGGGTGTTCAAGATTGTGGTCGACGTAACGTTGGCTCTGTCGCTCATTCCGATCTACCAGTTCTGCCGCCGTTACGTCTCCGTGTGGGGCTCCCTTGCCATCGTCGTGGCCACGGCCTTCGGCTGGGAAACAATGCAAGTGCAGAACGAACTGGGTTCCGACGCCCAATATCAACTTCTCTCCTTCGCGGCGATCGCCCTGCTGTTATGGGTTTACGATAACGGCAGGGACATGGCCCAAAGCTGGCTATGGGGATTTCTCTGCGGAGCGGTCATCGCCGCGGCCTATCTCAGCCGGCCCATCGGACTTGCTCTGGTCATTGGCGTGGCTATTGCGGATGTAATTCGCAAACGTCGGCTCTCGGCTTTTTTGATCGCGCTTTTGGTCACGGTAGCCGCCTCGGGGTTCTTGAACAATTCGCTGTTTCATAAGGACAGCGCCTACAACGACGAATTTACTCACTCGCCGGGCCTCATTGCCCGGCACGCATTGGACTATTTGATCGGCCTTTCCCAGGTATTCGCCAATCCCATCAGCAACCAGTTCCGCCATCTGGCTTGGGCCCCTTTTGTTGTGCTCGCGGCGGTAGGAGTCTGGACGAAAATCCGCCGTATCGGGCTCACCTTCGTAGATCTGTATTGCGCGGTCCTCCTGGCCGTATTGTGCGTCTACTGGCTTTCGAATACGCGGTATCTATTACCGGTATTGCCCATTTTCCTTTGCTACGCCGTGCAGGGGGCGCAAGTCGTGATCGAGCGGATGCCGGAGCGCTATCGCCAAGGGACCTGTTTGGCGGCAGGCGCCGCGCTTCTTTTGGCGCCCGCCTTGAACCTCGCGGGTATCCGCAGCTTCCGCTACGACACACTGGTGGAAACTCCCGCGTTCCAACAGCTCTGCGACCAGATGAGTACCAAGACGGGCCCGCATGACTACGTCTTGTTTTGGAGTCCGCGGGTGCTGGCGTTGTACACCGATCGCCCGGCGAGCGCTTATCCGTTGGTTGCGCCGGAGGACTTGCAGCGCTACGTGGACCGCGTGCGGCCCAACTATATTGTGATTGACAAGCAGTGGGACCAGGACCAGCAGTTTCTCGCGCCGATGACGGAGGCCCGCCCACAGTTGTACGCGCCGGTTTTCGAGAACGACCGTTTTAGAGTCGACAAAGTCGGGAAAGTGGCGGAGGGCGCTTCATCGCCGGCCGTGGCACCATAATCTCCGCCCAGTTTGAGGCAATCGGAGTCCAGGGAGATCGCGAGAGATCTCAGGTCAGGAAAGACAGAAAGGACGAATCAATATGGCAAAGCTAACCATGGATGCGGTCGCCCGCGTGCACCGGCATATCGAGGGCAGCATGGAGACGAAACGCAAGCTGGTCGAAGGCGGGATCGATTCGATTCTGCAGGCGGCGCGGATCATGGTGGAGTGCCTTGCTGCGGACGGCAAGATCTTGCTGTGCGGCAATGGCGGCAGCGCGGCCGACGCCCAGCACATCGCCGCGGAGTTCGTCAGCGTCCTGAACCAGACGTTCCCCAGGCCCGGCCTGGCTTCGATCGCGTTGACGACCGATAGCAGCATGCTGACCGGCAGCGGCAACGATTTCGGATTCGCCGGTGTGTTCGAGCGTCAAGTGCAGGCGCTCGGCCGGCCGGGAGACGTGGTGATTGGGATCTCCACGTCCGGCACTTCGGAGAACGTTTTGCGGGCGCTGGTCTACGCGAAGAGCCACGGAATGCACGCGATCGGCATGACGGGGGAAGGCGGTGGGAAACTCCCGGGCGTGTCTCATTTGGTGTTGCGCGCCCCCAGCCGCGTCACCCAATACATCCAGGAATCGCACATCATGATGGGCCATATCCTGTGCGATTTAGTGGAGCAGTCCCTGGAGTTCGACGAAAACGGCATCGCGCCGGGAAGCCGGATCGCGAAAACGTTGTGACGACGGTCCGACGTTTTCATTGAAATTCAAACCACGAAAGCAAGTCGCGCAGCCCGTCCACGGATTCATTGCTGATCGATGCGAGTGGCTTCGGCGAAGTGCATCCTGATCCGTTCGCCGTCAGGTGCTCCGCAAGAAATTTAATCCGGCATCACGGAGCATTTGACCTGCCCTCGCGAATCTGGACCAGATAAACTTGAGGATCTCAGCTCGTCGAAAGAAGACGAAAGGAGATTCGAGATAAAGAAGGGTCGATTCCGTGAAGAGCAGATTATCGGCGTGCTGAAGCAGCACGAAGCCCGGCGCAAGGTGCCGGAACTGGCTAGTGAGATTGGCGTGAGCGAAGCGACGATCTACACCTGGAAGTCGAAGTACGGCGGGATGGATGTCAGCGAGGCGCAGCGGCTGAAATCGCTGGAGGACGAAACCCCGCGTCAGCATGGAGGTCTGCACGAGTTCGGACCTCGAGCAGAAGCGAGCCGCTGTCCACAAACTCGAAGCCTCGGTGCTTCGAAAATCACAACCCGAAAGTCAGGTAGCCCCAACGTACTTGGCTTAAAGGCATAAACGGCATAACGAGGAATGGGTGGTGTTTGCAAGTTGTTGAAAGCTGCAGCGCGAACCAGTACTAAAATCCGCAACATCCAACTTGGCAAGCTGCGGCGGGATTGGTAACCCGCCTGGCAGCATTTCTAAATATAATGCGGTTTTCCAACCTACCCCACGAACCCTACAATCAAGACATGGAAGTTATCACCTATCACGCCGCTGCCGGAGTTGCCCGCATCACGTTGCAGCGCCCCGAAAAGCGCAACGCCCTCAATCCCGAGCTCATCGCCGAATTGCGCCAGGCGCTCGCCGAGGCTGCCAAACAAGCGGACGTCCGCGTCGTGCTCCTCGCGGGTGCTGGTAAGGATTTCTGCGCGGGCCTCGATCTCAAAGCGCTCGACGAAGCCTCGGGCACCGGCATCCTCGATCACCTCAACGGCGCGCGCCTGTTTGGCGATCTCATCCTCGACATCCGCCGCCATCCCAAGCCCATCATCTCCGCCGTCCACGGACGCGCCTTCGCCGGAGGTGCCGGCATCGCCACCGCCAGCGACCTCATCCTCGCCACCGAGTCCGCGTCCTTTGGATACCCCGAAGTAAAAATCGGTTTCGTGCCCGCCATCGTCGCCGTCCTGCTCCGCCGGTCTCTGGGAGAAAAGCGCGCCTTCGAATTGCTCGCCGGAGGCGAAAACATCACCGCGCATCACGCCCACGCACTAGGCTTAGTAAATCGCGTCTTCGCCGACGCCGCCTTCGAAGACGGCGTGGATGCCTTCGTCACGGACTTCGCCAGCAAATCCGCCTCCGCGCTCGCGCTCTTGAAAAATCTATTGATCCAAACCGACGGCCTGTCACTGGAAAAATCCATCGAAGCCGCCGTGCAAACCAACGCGTTTGCTCGCATGACCGAAGACGCTCAGCGCGGCTTCGAGAAGTTCGTGAATAAGGGGTAATTGTGCTACGATTTCCCGCCTCTACCAGGGAAGACGGTTCGCCCGGAGGAATGCCCGTCGAATAGTTTTCGAGCTGGGGAACATATCGGGTAGGCACCGTTCCGATCCAGTATCTGCTGTTATCGCCGAATGGCTCGTCAATCTCGAAGGCGACGCCATCCAATTCAAACTTGCAGAACACGTCAGGGCTCACCCAGGAAAGCGATGGTGTCCAAATGTTCGAGACACCGGGAATGGCCGAAATGACTCTAATGGGTTTCCATCGACCAAGTATGGAACTGATCTCGAATGCGTAGACCTGTCCTTCCTTGTTGACGAAGTCATAGACTCGCATCGCTCAGCTCCGGCGGATCATCGCCAATCCTGCGCTCCATGATAAATATGCAGGATCTCAACGTCCTCTGCTCTTACCGAATACACGACCACATATGGAAGTGGCTTCAGCGGTAACTCTCGTGTTCCTACACGGTGGCCCGGTCTGCCAATATACGGATTGTTCTTCAAAAAACTAACCCGCTGATAAATGGACCTGATAGTCGGTTCAGCGAAAGTGGGAAACTGCCGCACCAAGTAGTTCTTGATACTCTCTAAATCGTCTGCTGCGGGAACCGTCCAGCGAATACGCATCGAACCCTAAACTCGGAAATCAGGCCTTAAACATGGCCTCGACACGCGCATCCATCTCTTCTTCTTCGATGAACTCCCCACGCTCAGCAGCTGCGATTCCTTTTTCCACCGCTGCGAGGAAACGGGCCTCCTCATCGAGATAACGAGCAACAACGTCGGTCACGAGCTGCTCTGGAACGGTGCCGGCTTTCGTCGCCATCTGCGCCAACTGCGCTTGCTGTTCAGGCGTGAAATTTAGTTCCATGATTCTGCCTTCAAGATAAAGCAATCTTTCGGCCAAGGCAAGCCACGTGCTGATGCGCCTACTCCCGCGCCCGCAACTTATCGAGCTTCCGTAAATCCGGGAACAAGAACATCCACAGCCCCGCCACCACGATGCTTCCCACTCCGCCGAGCACCGTTGCCGGGACCGTTCCCCACCACGCGGCCGTCACGCCCGATTCGAATTCGCCCAACTGATTCGACGTCCCGATAAACAGCGAGTTCACCGCGCTCACGCGCCCTCGCATCTCGTCCGGTGTTTCCAGCTGCACCAACGATTGCCGGATCACCACGCTCACCACGTCGGACGCGCCCAGCACGAACAACGCCAGCATCGAGAGCGGAATCCAGTGCGATACTGCGAACACCACGGTCGCCGCGCCGAACGCCATCACCGCTCCGAACATCGCTTTGCCCGCGCGCCCCGGCAGCGGACGATGCGCCAGTGTTACGGACATCATCAACGCTCCCAGCGCCGGCGAAGCGCGCAGTAATCCCAATCCCCACGGACCCGTGTGCAGGATCTCGCGCGCGAACACCGGCAGCAACGCCGTCGCGCCACCGAGCAGCACCGCGAACAAGTCGAGCGAGATCGCCCCCAACACCGCCGGACGGCTGCGAATAAAGTTGATCCCCAGGAAAATAGACTTCATCGTCGGAGGCTCACGCCGCGGCACGGTGTATTCCATTCGGATCGACGATGTCGCCAAACCGGCGATCAGGAACAACGTGGAGGTCGAAGCGTAACAAGCCGTCGGCCCCAGCGCGTACAGAAATCCGCCGAGCGCCGGACCCACAATCGCCGCCGTTTGGAAGAACGAAGACATCATCGCCATGGCCTGTGGCAGTTGGTTTTTCTCGACGAGTCCTGGCGTCAGGGCCTGCATCGAAGGACCCTCGAACGCACGCGCCGCGCCCAGCACGAAGATCGCGCCGTACATCATCGGCGCCGTCAACCATCCGCCGAAACTGCCCGTTGCCAGAAATGCCGCGCACCCGCATTCCGCGATTTGGCACGTCGCCACGATGTTGCGCCGATTGTAGTGATCCGCCACATGGCCCACCACTAGATTCAGCAGCACCATCGGCAGGAACTGCGCCAAGCCCACCATGCCCAACTGAAACGTGCTGTGCGTCAGCGCGTAAATCTGCCAGCCGACGGCCACCGCCTGGATCTGAAACGCCAGCGTGGACGCCGCGCGCGAGCCTACTAAGAAAAGGAAAGACCGGTGCCACAGAGAACCGTTGGAATTTCGCTCACGAGTTTCGCTCACTACTTTTGCCGCGTCCCTATTTCTGCCGCAGGACGGAAATGATATCGTCCGCCGTCACCACGCCCGCGAGCTTGCCGTCGTCATCCAGCACCGGCAGCGTGAGCAAGTTGTACTTGTCGAAAAGTTCCGTAATGCGATCCTGCTTCTCTTCCACATTCACATGCAGGAGTCGCTCCACCGAAAGCGTCTTCAGCTGCGTCGCGCCTTCGTGCAGGAATAATCGTGCGAGCGGCACCGCCGCCTTCAGATGTTCTTCGCCGTCCACCAGGAACAGGACGTTGACACTTTCCACCAGGCTTTCATTCGCCCTCAGCGCCGCGAGCGCGTCGGCCACCGTGGCCTCTTCGCCCAACGATAAGTATTCCGTGTTCATCAAGCCGCCTGCCGTGTCGTCGTCGAACTCCAGCAGATCTTCCACGTCCTGCTTGGGCTCGCCTTCTTCCATTTCGTCCAGAATCTCTTCGCTGGTTTCTTCTTCGAGTTCAGACAAGACGTCGGCGGCTTCGTCCGGCGACATTTCTTCGATAATTTCCGCGGCCTTCTCCGTCTCGAGCGACTCCAGAATACTGGCCTGAATATCCGGATCGATTTCCGTGAGCGCATCGGCCGCCACTTCGCTGTCGATGTTTTCGAAGATCGCCTCGCGATCCTCGGGACCCAGTTCCTCGACGATGTCCGCCAGATCCGCCGGATGCATATCTTCCAGCAGCTTATTCGAAATGTTCAGGCGCAACCGCCGCTGTGGATCCGGCTCCAAAATATTGCAAAATTCCCAGCGGATTGAATGCGGCGAAATCCCCTGCTGCAAATTCCGGATCCAAGTGGCCGGAATCACGCCCTGCAACACACGCCGGAAAATACTGCGAATCCCGATATCCACTTCCAGGATCCACAAAATCTGCGCTCCGTTTTCCTCGCGCAGTTCAAAGGTCACATCGTTGACGCGGACCACCTTACGGCCATGCACATCGATGATCTGTTGATCCAGCAGATCGCGCTTCAACCGCAGCATGTATTCGTCGGAATGGTACGGCGTAAGATTCTCGTCGCGCAGGTGAATCCCATCGAGACCAATGGACTTGACCTGATCGTAGCGAACCGTCAGCAGCGTTCCGTCGCCGCCAATCAGGAAACGATCGATGCGGACAGGATCGACCAGCGGCACGAGCGCGGCATCACGAACCACACCCAACTTGCGACCCTTAAGGTCGTGGACCTTGAGGCCGACAAGTTCGGTGAAGAACAGGAAATTCTCCGGCTTGTATTGATCCCGTGCAGTTTGATCCGGCATCTCTCGCCTAAGCCCATAAATGTGGCCTTGCACCGTGGATGCAATGGTTCACACCCATGGGTCAAGCCTATTGTCACGCCCTTTGTAACTATGACAAATGCACTCGGGATGGCGCAAGAAAGTTTGCTTTTTCCGCCGCTTTTTCGTCGCTATGCGTTGGCCGACCGCACCAAGGCCGCGTCTTGCGCCGTTTTGTGCGTCGTTTCATACGCCATTTTATGCAATGCCGCGTCGGGAATCGTGATCGTAAACTCCGCCCTGCCTTCGGGACGATTCGCAACGCGCACCTGGCCGCGCTGTTCTGTGACGATCGTGTGAACAATGTGCAGTCCCAGACCTCTGCCTTGTTCGCTCGCGGATCGTCCTTCGTTCTGCTGCGGAGCCCGCGTAGTCACATGCGGTTCAAAGATCGCCGCAAGCAACTCCGGCGCAATGCCGGTGCCTTCGTCCGTCACCACAATTTCGATGCGGCCTTCCACTTGGCGCGCGCGAACCGTGGCCGTCCCGCCCTGCGGCATGGCATGCACCGCGTTCAACAGCAAATTCATCAACACGCGTTCCCACGCCCACGCCTGCGGCAGGACTAAACCCGGCTCCACCTCACTAACAAACTTCATCGCCGGACCGCGACCCGCGATCATCGAATCTTTCGCGAGTGCGATCGCGTTCTCCACAACCACGGCAAGCTCCGCGGGAGGCTGCGCAGCCGTCACCAGGCTGGCCGTAATTTCCCGGCAACGGTCCACACTGCGCAGGATCGCGGCAGAAACGCCTTGCCATTGCGGATCTTCGGAAAGCGCGTCGGCCGCGCTCATGAGGGCCTGATACACATTATTCAGGTCGTGCACCACGCATGGCAGCGTGAGATCGGCGCTCGATGGCGTCTGTGCCGGACGAGCCGCCGCGTGATGATGCTCGGCTTGTTTACGCCCTGCTCGATCTTTCGCCGTCCGTGGTACGCCCATCAAACGTTGCCTCCAACCTACCTTCGTGCGATCTCTTGCAGCGTCTGATAAAACTCCGGAAAAGACACGCTGGCGGCCTCTGCCTCACCAATCGTGCAGGGACCATCGGCAGCCAGCGCCGCCACCGCAAACGCCATCGCAATGCGATGATCTGCCGCGGAATGCATTTTCGCCGCATGGAACTTCTGCCCACCCGGGATGTGAAAGCCATCCGGCGTGGTCTCGATCTCCACGCCCATCAGCTTGAGATTCGTTTCGATCATCGCGATGCGGTCCGTTTCCTTCACCCGCAGCTCGCTCGCATCGCGCACAGTCAGTCCGCCTTCGCTCGCCGCGCCCAACACCGCCAGCGCCGGAATTTCGTCGATCAGCG
Organism: uncultured Acidobacteriia bacterium; assembly: GCA_903892565.1. Lineage (GTDB taxonomy): Bacteria > Acidobacteriota > Terriglobia > Bryobacterales > Bryobacteraceae > Palsa-187. Next base: position 4,752 of record CAITIX010000302.1, on the reverse strand, counting down.
CCGCCGTCAAGGCGCCCTCAATCACGCCGCCTTTGATCTTCGACGCGCGCACGCGCAAATCGCCGATCAGTTCGCCACCGCTCTGCTGTACATCGATCACCTTGATCGAAGCGCCCATTCCCACCAGGAAATCCAGCAGCGCCGAACGCGTAGGATTCAATCCCACGTGATGGATCAACAAGTTCGATTCCTTCATCAACAAGGCCGCCACTAAAAAGAAGGTGGCCGACGAAAGATCGCCCGGCACCATCAGCTCCTGCCCCGTGAGCTTCGCGCCTGGAGCCAAACGGATCACCTTGCCTTGCACTTCCAAATCCGCGCCAAAACCCTTCAACGCGATTTCCGTGTGATCGCGCGTGCGCACCGGTTCGCGGACGATCGTCTCGCCCTCGGCGAACAAGCCGGCCATCAGAACGCAACTCTTCACTTGAGCGCTGGCCATCGGCAGCGTGTAATCGATGCCGTGCAGCTTCTGGCCGCGAATGGTCAACGGCGGATATTGCGCTTCTTCTTTTCCCTCGAGCGCGCTGCCCTCAATCACCGCGCCCATCTCGCGCAGCGGCCGCATGATTCGTCCCATGGGACGCCGCGACAGCGACTCATCGCCCATAATGCGCGACGTAAACGGCTGCGCCGCCAGAATGCCCGAGAGCATTCGGATCGTCGATCCCGAATTCCCCGCGTCCAGCATTTCCTTCGGCTCGGAAAGCTTGCCGCCGTGGATGATCACCTTAGAGCCGTCGCGTTCCACACGCGCACCCAGCGCCTGCATGCAGCGCAAGGTCGACTGGCAATCTCCGCCGGTCGCATAATTGTGGATCGTCGTCGTGCCCTCGGCCACCGCACCCAGGATGCCGTAACGATGCGAAATCGACTTGTCGCCCGGGAGCTTTACGATCCCTTCGATGGAATGTGCAGGGGAAACAGAAATATCCATGAGTTTCCAGTTTAGCCGTTTCGCTGGCCTCCTCTCGGGTCCGCCCTAGGCCGTCCCAGCAATTTACCCTACGCGGACCTAAAGAAGCTCCTAGGTTTGGTCGATAACTACATAGGGAACGGTATCTCCCCCGTCGATCATGAGTCCTTTTTCTACCAAGACGAACGCAGCGAGTCCGGCTCCGGCGGACCCTCGGCTGGAACTTCTTCTGTGGGAAAACGCCCTGGAAAGCACCTCCCAGGTTCCGACGATCCTTCTGGTGGATCCCGCGGATATCAATCGCAGACTCATCAAGGGCATCCTCAAAACCAGTGATTATCGGATCCTCGAGGCGGCGCGCCCCTTAAGCGCCCTCATGATTCTGGAGATCGAGAAGGTTGACGTCGTCCTGGTCGATCTTTCCATTCCCGAGATGAGTGCCCACGAATTTTGCCGGGTGTTGAAAAATAATACGGTCACGCAGTTGATTCCCATCATCATGACCACCAGCTTCCTCAACGCGGAAAATGAAATCGCGGGCATTGATTCCGGCGCCGACGATTTTCTCGTTAAGCCCCTGCGTCCCGAACTGGTTCGCGCGCGCGTTCGTTCCATGCTGCGCAATAAGGCCCTCACGGATTCTCTGGAACAGGCCGAAACCATTCTCTTCGCACTCGCGCAATCGGTGGAACATCGCGATCCCTCCACCGGCGTGCATTGCGAACGCCTCGCCGCCTACAGCCTCGCGCTCGGCCAAACGCTCGGGCGATCCAAGCACGATCAACAGGCGCTCTATCGCGGCGGCTATCTCCACGACATCGGAAAGATCACCATCCCCGATGCGATCCTCTTCAAGTCCGGCCATCTCAGCGAGCAGGATTGGGAGATCATGCGTCAGCACACCATCCGTGGCGAGGAAATCTGCCGCCCCTTGAAATCGCTGGCCCCCGTGCTGCCCATCATCCGCAGCCATCATGAGCGTTGGGACGGCTCCGGCTACCCCGACGGCCTTCGCGGTGAGGAAATCCCTCTACTCGCGCGCATCCTCCAAGTGGTCGATATATATGACGCGCTGACCACCGCCCGTCCCTACAAGCCGGCCTTTTCGCACGACCAGGCCATCGCCATCTTACGCGATGAGGCAAAGCGCGGCTGGCGCGATCCGGACCTCGTGCAGCTGTTCGCGCAAACCTTTGAGGATTTGGGAGCCACCAGTTTGGGCACGACAAGCCTCACCAGGCCGAATCCGGCATCTCCCGCAGGCAACTTGCCCATGCAGTCCTCGCTCGAAAACATGCGCCGAGCCATTACAAGGTAGCCTCCCGCCCCCAACGCGCCTCCTAGTGGCCCGTCGCAACAGTGTTCAGCTCCGCATCTCAGCACCGAACCGCGACCGTGAGGGAGCGGACCGAATGACAACGTTTACAGATACCTTGCACAAGAAGAGCACCAAACCCCGCCTGCTTAGGGAAGCGACAAGGCGGGGACCGAGTAACGATCTCGCCGCGACAGCCCACCAGTACTGCCCTGTTCCTTCCTAGCCCTAGCCCCCGGCTCCGGTTTGCGGAAGCGCGGTATAATCGGGCTGTCTGCACATTCAAAGCCTGAAGAGTCACGCCCTAACTACACCCATAAAGACACCCCTAAAGACACCATGGAAGCCCTTATCAAGAAACTCCAGGAAGAAATCGGCGCACTGGAAATCGAACTGCGCATTGAGCTTCCCCGTGAGATTCTGCGCGCCCGCGCGCACGGGGATTTGAGCGAAAACGCCGAATATCACGCCGCCAAGGAGCGCCAGGCGTGGGTCAACGCGCGCCTCAACCAGCTGCAAGGCCGCTTGCGCGAGCTCTCCATGGTCGATATGTCCACCATCCCTCACGACCGCGTCGGACTCGGCTCCGTGGTCGAGGTTCTCGACGTCGATAAAGACGAAAAGATGCATTACACCATGGTGACCAGCGAAGATGTCGACGTCTCCAAAGGTATGATCTCTACCACCTCCCCCATCGGACGGGGCTTGCTCGGCAAGAAAGTCGGTGATACCGTCAAGATTCAGGTTCCCGGCGGCACTCGCGAGATGGAAATCGTGGAACTTATTACGATTCACCAAGTCAACGCAAAGAAATGACTGTAACGCGCGTCATCGGCGTCAGCTGTAACTACGTCATCCGCCTCATCGTGCGGGGACTCGCCCTCTCGCGCATTCACCCCAACGTTCTCACCTTCCTCGGATTGCTCATCAACGTCTGGGCCGCTGTGCTGCTCGCCGTGGGATCCTTCCGCTCCGCCGGATTCGTCATCATCGGCGCAGGACTCTTCGACATGGTTGATGGCCGCGTCGCCCGCGAAACCAACCAAGTCACGCGCTTCGGCGGCTTCTTCGATTCCGTGCTCGATCGCTATTCCGACCTTGGCTTGCTGATGGGCTTGCTCGTCTGGTACGGCACCATCAATCGGCCTTTCTACGTCGTGCTGACCGCGCTCGCCATGACCGCCTGCGTCATGATCAGCTACGCCCGAGCCCGCGCCGAAAACACCATCCCGACCTGCAAAGTCGGTTTCCTCGAACGCCCCGAACGCGTCGTGCTGATGATCATCGGAGCCCTCTTCGACCGCATGGCCCCCGTGCTCTGGGTCATCGCCGTCCTCGGCAACCTAACGGTGGTCCACCGCATGATCTTCACCTTCCAAGAAGCAAAACGCCTCGAGGACGCCCAGCTGACCTTAGAAGAAGCCAAACAAAACCGCTCCGCCCGCGCCGCCACCAAGGTCTAGCCCGGCAAAGTTTAGCCCAACAAAGTTTAGCCGACTCGGATCGCCCCACACATCGGACCCGAGCCGCGACCAGAGGGAGCGGTCCAGCGCCGACATCCCACAAAACCTCGATTTTTCATCCGAACCCCCACCGCTGTCATCCCGAGCGAGCGCCCGCGCACAGCGAATGCGTTGTGCGCGCTTCAAGCAAGCGACGAGAGATCTGCTGTTCCTTCCGCCGAGCACCGAACCGCGAATGTCCCAACTCCCATCGCCCCACACATCGGACCCGAGCCGCGACCAGAGGGAGCGGTCCAGCCCGCGCGGCCATCCATCGCTTCCGCCGTCCACCCGTTCTCCTCCCCTGTCATCCCGAGCGCAGTCGATGGATCTGCTGTTCGGTGACCCAATCACTACGGTTGCGATAAAATAGAGACTGTCCAAATAATAAACGAGGTCATCACCATGCCAAAGTTCGTCATTGAGAGAGACATTCCCGCAGTCGGTAAGATGTCGCCGCAGCAGTTGCAAGGGATATCTCAGAAGTCGTGCAGCGTGCTGCGCGAACTGGGCCCTCAGATTCAGTGGGTTCAGAGTTATATCACGGATGACAAGATTTACTGTGTCTACGTAGCTCCTGATGAAGAAACCGTGCGTGAGCACGCCCAAAAGGGTGGTTTCCCAGCCAATCGGATCTCGCAAGTTCGGTCGGTGATTGATCCGACCACCGCTGAGTCTCTATAGTTGCCACTTCCGCAGAACCCCAAAGTCGGAAAAGTTCCTTTCGGCATGCGCGTGATACAGGAGTAACTTGCTTTTTGATCGAGTGTGGCTAGCCGCTTAGTCTTGGCGCGCCCCGAGACTTTCGGATGGGTTTGATTCAATACTGTCACCCGATTTCCAGCAACTGCATCTCCCCTCCCGCCAATCACTTCCCATTTCGAGCTCCGCTCAAACCATCACAACCCTGCTACGCTCCAGGCGTAAAAAGTTTTCTTGCTGGCCAGCACGCGTTGCATAGGAAAGCGCACAGCGAATGCGTTGTGCGCGGTCCAAACTTAGTTGATGCTGATCTCTCG
>CAITIX010000301.1 GCA_903892565.1 uncultured Acidobacteriia bacterium | reverse complement strand
CTGATTCAGGTTCTAGTTCTCGCAAGGGAGTGGAGGTTCAAGTCCTCTCATCCGCACCAATAAAATCAATAAGTTGCAGAGATTCAGACGCCCTCCATCGGAGGGCGTCTTTAGTTTTGTGGGACTTTGTGTGGGACAGTTTGGCGCAGTTGTACCACACCAGTCCCACATTCGCCGCGAGGACCATGGAATCGAATCGCCAACCGAATGGGTAGAAAGCAGTTGGTCGTTTGGGGCCCTCGGTGACGCACTAGACTGAACTCTAGCTCGATGAGCAGCGCTTCGGTCGAAACTCGTAAGCTGGAAAGTGAAATGGATGGTGCCCGGCTTGTCGACAACGCGAAGGAACTTGCGGCCGAATGCCAACGCCTTCGCGATGAGGTTGGCCGCTTGCGGCGGCTTCTCCTCGACAACGATATTGATCCGAATCCAGTGGAGTCGGCGGCGGTCGCGCCACAACAAATAGAATCACGACTCCAACTCAGCACTCCACAGAAGATCGGACTCTTTCGCTCGCTGTTCCGTGGTCGCGAGGATGTATACGCGGCCCGTTGGGAGAGTCCCGATGGGCGGCACGGATATTCTCCGGTATCGCAACGGAATTGGCAGGCATACAACGCCGCTAATGCTGAAGATCGGAAGCGGGTGGACAAGGAAACCCGCAAGTACTTACCGCTAACTGATCAAGCGATTCATGACCACCTCGCGGGTAAACAGACGCTTGGAGTCTACGCGCTGCTTCGCGACGAAACCTGTTGGTTCCTCGCCGTGGATTTCGACAAGAAGACTTGGCAGCAGGACACGTCGGCTTTCCTGAAAACGTGCGGTGACCTTCAGGTGCCCGCTGCGCTTGAGCGATCACGTTCCGGCAAAGGCGGCCATGTATGGATCTTCTTTGATCGTCCGATCCCCGCAGTAGTGGCGCGCAAACTCGGTGCGCTGCTTTTGACAAGGACGATGGAGCGCCGGCATCAACTCGGGCTCGATTCCTACGACCGACTCTTTCCGAATCAGGACACGATGCCCAAGGGCGGCTTCGGCAACCTCATTGCCTTGCCATTGCAGAAGACGCCTCGCGCCGAGCACAACACGGAGTTCCTCGACGGCGACCGCCAGCCCTATTCCGACCAGTGGGCCTACCTTTCGTCATTGCGACGAATGAACCAAGCGGAAGCCGAGAAGTTGATCATTGAGGCGCAGAAACAAGGCGACGTGATTGGGGTTCGCATCAGCGTCGCCGACGACGATGAGCCCGATCCATGGACTCTGCCGCCATCCCGCCGCAGGATCGAGAAATCAATCGACGGCCCGCTTCCTGTAACTGTTTCGGTCGTCCAATCGAGTCTGATCTACGTCGAAAAGAGGGGGCTGCCACCGGCGCTGATGAACCGCATCCTCCGGATAGCGGCCTTCCAGAATCCAGAATTCTACAAAGCACAGGCCATGCGGCTAACCACCTTCGACAAACCGCGAGTCATTGGCTGTGGCGAGGATCTCGGTAAACATCTCGCGCTTCCCCGTGGGTGCCTGGCTGATTTGGTTGCGCTGCTGGAAGCACTCAAGATCAAGCCGTTGCTGCGCGACGAACGCTTCGCCGGTGAGCCAATCGACGTAGAGTTTCATGGCGTACTGCGCAACAAACAGCAAGAAGCTGTGGACGCGATCATTCGTTATGACGACGGTTTTCTCTGCGCACCAACGGCGTTCGGCAAGACCGCCGTTGCGGCCTGGCTCATTGCCAAGCGGGGCGTCAATGCATTGGTGTTGGTCCATCGACAGCAATTGCTCGACCAATGGCGCGAGCGGTTGGCCATGTTTTTGAATTTTCCGATTGACGAGATCGGACAGATAGGTGCGGGGAAGACCAAGCGCACCGGTAAAATCGACGTGGCCGTGATTCAAAGTCTGTATCGCAAAGAAGAAGTGACGGATTTCGTGGCTGATTACGGCCATATCATTGTGGATGAGTGCCACCACCTATCAGCGTTCACCTTCGAGAAAGTGATGCGCCAGGCGAAAGCGAAATACGTCATCGGACTCACCGCGACGCCGACGCGCAAGGACGGGCATCATCCGATCATGTACATGCAGTGTGGTCCAGCGCGCTTCTCGATGAGCGCGCGCGCGATGACGGACACCACACCATTCGACCACATAGTAATCCCAAGAATCACTGGTTTCCGCATGCCCAACGATGGCAGCGACATTACGATCCAAGACGTCTACGCCGGACTCGTCGCTGACAGTCTTCGCGATGACCTAATTGCGCAGGATCTGATTCGCGCAGTCCAGCAGGGCCGGTCTCCGCTATTGCTGAGCAGTCGAACAGAACATCTTGCGCACTTCGAAGCGAAGCTGTTCGGCATCGTGAAGAATGTCTTCGTCTTGAAAGGCGGCATGGGACGGAAGCAGCTTAAAGCGATCAGCGCTGCGTTGGCCAGCGTGCCGGATGGCGACCAGCGCGTCATTCTGGCCACGGGCAGCTACATCGGCGAAGGCTTCGACGACGCGCGGCTCGATACGTTGTTCCTCGCTATGCCCATCTCGTGGAAAGGAACGCTTCAGCAGTATGTGGGCCGCCTTCACCGCCTCCACGACAACAAACGGGTGGTCGAAGTCTACGACTACGTGGATCCAAACGTAACGATGCTGGCGCGGATGTACGAACGGCGACTGCGCGGCTACGCCGACATGGGCTACAAGATTACCGGCGGACTGCCGGAACAGGCCCGCCTCATTTGACTAGCGAGTAATCACGATTGGATTAACTTGCCGCTGCAAGACATCGTAAACCTGCGAAATCACAGCATCCAAATTGATCGAGCGGTACGAGGCGGCGGGAAATACTCATTTGCCGACTTTGCGCTTGGAGCGATCTTCGTAGCCAGCGAGTTGGCCGTCCATGAAATCCTCGACACCGTAGCCGAATCGTTGACTTGTGTCCCGAACCACGTGAAGGCGCGTCAGGAACTCGTCCTGTTCCTCTTGCGGCAAACCGGCAATAACCTTGAGTGCTTGCTGAAAGATCAGACATAGCGCATTGAAGTAGCTGTCTTCTTGATACCCTAGGTCGGCACAGAATCCGGCACCCTGTTCGCAGAAGAAGACCATCAGTTCGGCCAATCCTCGCGCGTCACCTACCGCCTTCTTGTAGGCTGAAATGGCTTGTTTGGCCTTTGCCACGGAAGGGTTTTCGCGGCTGAAAGCGTCCGGCCACATCCATCGATCAATAGTCGCCTTGTAAGTAGCGAGCGGATCGTCGACGAGTCCAAACCGAGCATGGAGAAACACCTGATTGTCTTTAGTCGCCTCATACATGTCGCGCACCAGGTTGATGAAGTCCTTTGGGTTGGCCCCGGCGAGCTTCGCTTTTACATCCGCCCAAGTTGGTTTAGCTTTCGCCATATTCTTCAAAATAGGTTGCCGCTGCGGATCCAGTAATTCCAGTCGCCGACGGCTTCTGCTGTTGCATCATCGACCTCGACTGGCTCTAACTGTTCTAGAGGGACGGCAAGCTTGCGCCCCTGGCATCGGATCATTACCAGCGCATTCTCGCAGGCATCCGCAGATGCCACCTTCAAGACCTCGCCTTGCTCGCCCTTCTGCAATGGAGAGGTTTCCGCCTGTTTGGAGCATCGGGCCCAAAAGGGAAATACGATCCTGTCTTCCAGGTAGTAGAACCAACTCATGGCCCGTTCTTCCGGACCGTAGGCGTCTACCACCACCTCGTTTCCAATGCGGTCATCACGAGCCGTATCAGCCTTGCATTTTGGCATCATGGCTCGTCGTCCTGGACAAACATCTCCTGTGTCGGCAGCAGTAATCGAGTGCCTGCCGCATCCGCCTCATTGGGGTCCATGAAAGCGTTTGTTCGATCCAGAATGAGCCGCGCCCGGGCCAGGTCCGAAAAATCCACGGCTGCTGTATAGCGCTGTGCAAAGTCAAGTGTGCGAATGATGGCTCCTATGATTCGATTCTGAGAGAGAGCCTTCAGCGCCATTAGATAGTTGTTGCGGAAAACAGTGGGCACAATGATTCGGCTCTCGCTGGCGGCAACCAGTTCCGCGTTCATCATGATGCGGGCAACCCGACCGTTGCCGTCGGCGAAGGGATGAACTTCTGCGATCAGGAACATCATGAAGATCGCGCGATGCAGCGGGCTTGTCAGGCCGCGATAGATTTCGAAGCCTTTGGTGAGCGTGCCCTCGACGAGTTCCGGCGCAACAAACAGTGTCCCGCCGGCGCGGTTCGGATCGGTCTTGAATTTCCCCGGCCCTTTGTCGGGACGCCCCTCCATGATTTGCGCGTGACGACTCGCCAAGAGCATCATGAGCTCATGGGAGCTTTTCGGACAACGGGACATTTCACGCTGGTCGGAGATGACCTCCCATGTGCCGAGCACATCGTGCGCATCCGCAGGCCGGGCTGCCGGGATATGCCCGTTGAAGACAATGTCGGCGGCTTCATCCACTGCGAATTCCGTGCCTTCGATGAAGTTCGAAAAGTATGCCTCGAAGAACGGCAGTGCAGGCCCGTCCGTGTGCCGCGCTGGGCGCGTGACAGGTGCCGTACCCGCCAACTCAGCAAAAAGCTGCTGGAATAGTTCGAGCCGCGGTGGATCATAGGGCATCCCTGACGCGCGCGCGATCGCAACGGGCGACGCGAGCCGCATTTCCCGCGTTCCCAACAGGGAGCCGATCAGGGCATCCAGATTCTGGAACTCGTCCGCCATGCCCAACTGATTTGCGATCCCGCGTGCATCGTCACGGAGGCGCTGAATTGCGGGTTCCCCACTTTGGCGGAGAATTTGATCCAGTCGCTCCTCAAGCTCTCGTCGCGAAAGCGTGCGGGCAACACCGGAGCGCGCGCGAGATGGCCGCATGTTCTCGAGGAACGCACGCGCTGGCGACGCAAGACGCAGACTACCAATGAAGGGCCTATCGGTGTCCAAGGGGGGCGGCCCTTTGCGAGGACGCAGCATTACTCCAGGCAAGGTGATGCCGCGCTTGTGATCCGCGATGAGGAACACGGAACCATCGGCGGCGGGTCTGTTCTCCAATGCCGTCCGGTCCGCGATCAGTGCGCCAGGCAGATAGGCATCCACCAGCGGCCAGAGATTTCGTTGGACGAGCTTTTCTGGCTGTTCTTTGAGATTGCGCGTGTACAACCGCGACCCGATCTTTCGCAGGCGCCCAAGCTTCATCTCACGCGAGACAACGGTAGCAAGATCCGCAGTGGAAACGAAGACCTCGGGCATGGTTGAGAAATCGGGCATTTAGAGAGTGTCCTGGGCTTAGTTTAGCAATGTTTCGGGAGTTAGTGGCTGAATTGAGGATGTTTTCGGGGTTTAGTGAGTGTCTCTGCGTTCGATCCGACAACCGCTCACCTTGATTAAGTCCCAACAAACGAGCAGGCGGAATGCGTTCGTGTCGAAACCCACATCCATACTGAGACTACCCTCCACAGGAGGTAATTTTCCGTGTGAATGGCCGTAAAGCTGCCACGCGCCCCGCCCGATGCCTGACTCGCATACCGTAGTGGCAAAGCACAATCGGCTCTTGGCGAATGTTAACCTCGGCGACTTCTTTGACCCAGACGATCCGGTCCTCAATCACGGATCACGCGGTCATGATTTCCCAATGCGAAGCAGATCCGCTTGCACCGAATCCTTTGCCGGTATGTCAGCGCGACCTTGGGTCCGCCCGTGCAGAAATCACCCAGCAAGTAGAGTTCGTCTGTCGACCCAGCGAGTGCCTGTTCGTAGTTTGTCAATCTGTCCGGTTTGATTCACACGTGATCTGTCCGGTTTAGCCTACCGCCCCTTTGGCGCTGCGTCGGCTGGCCGACGGGGGCTTTCTTGTTTTGGTTCTTAAGAGAGAAAGAGAACTCGCCGG
>CAITIX010000300.1 GCA_903892565.1 uncultured Acidobacteriia bacterium | reverse complement strand
TGCTGAACGGAGGCCAGTTGCTCCCCGTGCCGAAGCACTTTTCGCACACTCGTTTCTCGACGCTCTCGCGCGGCACTAAACTAGGACTATGAATCCCCAGCAGCCCCAACCGAAGATCCAGCTTTCGAGCACCGGCGATTATCGCGAAAACTACGCCAACAGCGTGCAGGTCCGCGTGAGCCTGTGGGATTTCTTCCTGCTGTTCGGCATCGCGAACCAATCCACGCCGGAGGCGGTGTCGATCCAAAACTTTCAGGGCGTGTTTCTCAGCCCGCAACAGGCCAAGGCCTTAGCAAACGTGCTGACGCAGAACGTGCAGCAGTACGAATCGACATTTGGCGAAATCAAGTTGGAACCGAAGGTTCCGGGATCCATCCAGTAGTTTACTTTTGCCGCTCCGCCAGCGATTTCGCGTAAGCCTCGCGCAGCGCTTCTCGAACTCCGTCAGGGACCGGCACAGGCTCTACACCAGGAGCGTACTTTTTTCCTAACGCGACGCTTTTTCGTAGGCTTTCGACGAATTCCACGCACGGGGCGCAATCCTGAATGTGGCGGTCGAGCTCTTCGCACGTTCCCTCGGGCAGGTCGCGGTCGATGTATTCCGAAAGTAGGGCGAAGACGTTTTGGCAATCGTTCTGGTTCATGCTTGCACTCCTTTCGTGTGCCCAGAATTGGTGTGGGAGGCCTTCATAAATGCGTCAAGATCAGCGCGCATCATCAGCCGCGCGCGATGCAGGCGCGTCTTTACGACGTCTTCACTGACGTCGAGAATCTTCGCACAATCGGCCGTGGATAACCCTTCCACATCGCGGAGCAAAAAGATGGAGCGATACAACTCCGGCAATTTCTGCACGGCGCGATCCAAAGCCTGATGCAATTCGGAATTCTGCGCGGCCGCGTCGGGCCATGCGGACCAATCGGCAATATCCAGTTCGCCTGATTCGTTATCGCGATGCGGACGCAATTCCTCCAGAGACAATTCCCGCGTAGGCGCGAACACACTCTTGCGATGCTTACTGAAACAGGCGTTTTTCGCGATGCGGAACACCCACGCCTTCATGTGCTCGGGCTCACGCAACTGGCCGAGATTTTCGAAGACCTTCATCAGCGTCTCTTGCGCGATTTCCTCGGCATCCTCGCGATGGCCGCACATGGTGTAGCTATAGCGGAAAATCTTGCGGCCATATACATCGACGAAGTGCTCGAACGCACCGATGCTGCCGGCGATTAACTCGCGCGCCAGTTGCAGATCACTCTGCGCCGCGTCCTGCTGTTCCTTGCTATCGCTAGCCACCTCTCCATCCTAAACGACGCGCTTGCAAGAAAAACGTGACAATGTCACCTTTCCAGAGCGAGTGAATCCTCCCCAATGGAGGCGGTTATGTTAGAGGTTCAAGTAAAGCATCTTGGGGATGTGCAATTCGAGGTGAAAGCGCGGCAGCACACCATTTATTGCGATCAGCCCACGGAGAACGGGGGGTATGACGAAGGAATGACGCCTCCTGAGCTGCTGCTTGGCTCTGTGGGTGCTTGCGCCGGGCACTATGCGGTGCAGTACATGAAGATTAAGAACCTGCCAGCGGCTGGATTACAAATTCGGGTGACCGGCGAAAAGGCCACGAACCCGGCGCGCGTGAGCGAGATCGGCATCGAAGTGACCTATCCGGCGGTGCTTACGCCTAAGGATCGCGAGGGCGTTCTGGCGGCGATCCACAAGTGCCTGATCCACAACACGCTGCTGAATCCCCCGAAGATGCACGTGGAATTCGCAGGCGTGCAGATGCCGGTTGCGGCGTAGTTCTCTTGCGTTAAGCTTCGGACTAAGCTTCGGTTAACGACTCGCGGACTTTTGCCACGAGCGCACTTAACGTAAAGGGTTTTTGCAGGAACTTCGCACCTGGCGGCATTTCTCCCGTGCGAGCCCGTTCGTCGTCCGTATATCCGGACATGTAGAGAACCTTCAGCGTGGGAATGCTCGCGGTCAGTTGCTCGGCGAGCCGCGTCCCCGGATGATCCGGCAACACGATGTCGGTCACCAGCAATTGCACAGGACGAGCTTGTGTATCCGCCAGCATGCCGGCTTCTACCGCAGTGGACGCCTCGATCACTTCGTAGTGTTCGCGCCGCAGGATTTTTGCGACCAGCGCGCGGATGCCCGGTTCATCGTCGACCACGAGGATCAGGGGCTTCGGAGGCTCCGGCGCAAGAACGGCTTCGGGCTCACCTACAATCACAATCGGCGGGTGTGTGTCGCTCGGCACGCTGCTCGTGGGCTGTGCGACTGGCTGCGGGGCTTCCGCAGGCTTTAGATAGAGCACAAACGTGGAATGCGTTGCGCTACCGGAGTAGGCTAGGTCGCCACCCCATTCGCGCGCTTGCGTGTAGGCGTTCGTGAGCGATTCGCCGCGCGCGCTATCGGCGCTCTTTGCCAGAATCGATTCAAACAGCGAAATGCTTTTGGCTGCATCGAGCCCGGTGCCATTCGCATGAATGGTGATGCGAGAGTATGATCCGGGAGCGAGCGTGGCGTTCGGGATCTGCTCCGTGATGGTTGCGGAATCGCAGGAAACACGAAGCTCCGTGCATCCGGGGCAATCGTGCGCGGCATCCGCCAAGGTGACCAGTAATTCTTCCAAGGGACGCGCCTCGGCCATGGCCCACACGGGCGCGGAGGCTTCCAGCTTCACAGCCGCGCCATCACCGCACAGGCCCAGGAATACAGGGTCCAGGCGCTGCAGTGCAGCCGATACGTCTACCCGTTCTGCTTTCGAAGCTTTACGGTGCGTGAAGCGCGTGAGGTGCGACGTGATCTCGTTAATGCGTTCCGTTGCTTTGACGATTTGCTGCACGTCGTCGCGGCGGGCGTCGCCTTCCGGGAAGGCTTGCAGCATCTCTTCGGCGTAGCCCGCGATCAGCATCAGGGGATTGTTCAGATCGTGCGCCAGGCGAGCACTCACGCTAGTCAAAGCCGTGTGACGGGCGGCCACTTCCATCTGACGCTGCAAGCGGACGCGCTCTTCGATGGCGGTCAATACGCCGTAAATCTTCCGAGGTTCATCTGAAGCGGAAGCAGGCGACGCGGAAGGAGCCGCAGCAATGATCGTTTCGCGGAACCATTGCAGATCGCCCGCTGCACTCGCCATACGGAATTCGGCGCTGGCTTCGCCGCCGCGTTCGATCACGGTTCGATAGAGCGCCATGGTCGCGGCGCGATCTTCCGCGTAGATGCGCTGTTCGAAACTGCCTTCCGTTTGCGGCCATTCGGAGGGCTCAAGCTGGAGTTCGCGAATACCTAATCCACTGACAGCTGTAAAACGCAGTGAGATCGCATCGGCCTGCCACAAAACAGCGGGCAGGTCGGCGGAGGGAAATGCGGGCGGTGCGACATGCTGCTCCACAGGTTCGACGACAGGCTCCACAACGACAGGCTCAACGACCACCGGAGCAATAGGCTCAACTAGCGGTGCCACCGGAATCGTGCTGGTCGCAGCAACAGAAGCGCCCGAGCAATCTTGAATGGCGAGGAGCGTTTCCAGCTCCATTTCCTCGTCCCAACCACGAATCGCGCGTACTTCAATTCGCAGGGTCTTGCCGGCAGCAGTCACGGTCAAGCCGCTGCGCGACGCGTATTCGGATGGTGTCTCAGTGTGGGCGGCGCGAATTCGTTCGATGAGTGGATCGGACGGAAGAATTTGTTCGATGGCACGGCGGCGGATTTCCGGTCCCGTGACGCCGAACAGCTGGCGGAAGGCGCGGTTCGCCAATACGATCGACCGGTTGCTCGAAAGCACCGCAATCGCGACAGGCAAGGTCGCGACCATTTCCTGATAGTAGCGGCGTTCGGTCTCTACGAGCGCAAGGAGTCGCGCGACTTCTTTGCCCTTCCATTGTTCAAAGTCTGTGCGTTGCATTCAGCGTTCCATCAAGAGATGGGTCCTCAGGGTCTAGTGTGGAGTTGGGCGCTTTTTGCGACAAGGTACGTCAGGTTGACTCGTACTGGTACCGGCGTTGGTACCGTTTGCGAAGAGGGGGGCGCCCGAGGAGCGCCTGTTATTGAACGGGAGCGGTCTCGGCCACAGAGCCGCCGAGTCCGGCGTATGTTTCTTTGACGCGAATCACGAGGTCGCCCACGAAGGTGACAAAGGTGACGCGACCGGGAGGCTCGCCGTAAATCCAGTCCTCGATCTCCTTGGCGTCTTTTGTCTCACGGCTTTTGCGAACGGGACGTCCCATGGAGGTGATGACTTGGTCGCGCGTCATGCCTGCGATGGCTTTTTGTTTGCGAATTGCTTCCTTGATGGGCTCGGGGAGCTCCTCGAAGTGACTCTCGGTCACCGATTCTTTTTCAAAATCGAGGATTGGTTTCATCATCTGCTTCACTTCACCCGACGTGACCTGCCCGATGGGAGCATCAAAGATCAGCGCCACGGTGGTTCCGCCCGGTGCGTTGGTCGCGGGGTTGATCGGGGTTGTGGTGTTGCCCGTGCCGGCTTCCAGATGCTGGTACCACTTGGTCTTGGCTCCGCCATTGAGCTCGAAAATGATGCGATCTTTTTCAACGAAGATGTGCGTCACTTGAATCAAGTCTCCGAGGCGTCCGGCAGGACCATTCTCTTTTTCCGCGGCTTTCCACTTGGCTTGGTCCCAGGTTCCATCGGTGTGGAATTCAAGAGTTCTGCGGGAAATCGGTATCAGCGTTTTGATCTTGGCGTATTCGGCGGTGAGACCGCGCAACAATTCGATGCGCTGATCTTCAGTGAGCTTTTTGGAATCGGCGGAAAGCGGTGGACACAGCGCGGAGCAAACGAATAGCGAAGCTACTATCCCGGCCATCATGGATCTACCAGCAGCAAGCCGTTTCATATTCGCGAACCGAAGACGATCTCTAAATTGCTTCCGGAAATACTTCAGGCGCATCCTTTGACGGAATCGCCCGCTGCACTACAAAGAACAGAACCACGACGGCAACGGTGGTCATAACGCTGCCCTCCAACCCGTATGTTCCGCCGCTCCACAGTTCACTCGCGTTCCAGTGCATCGTGTAGCCGACCAAAGAACTTCCAGGTACCCCCATTGTAAACCCGCTCAAATTGATGCCCAGGACGGGCATCGCCGCGTTCCATCCAAAGTGCAGGCCGATGGGCAGCCACAATGCGCCGGTGCGCAGAAAGGCATAGCCTAGCAGCACGCCCCACACAATGGTGTTGAAGATCGCCATGAGCGTGACGCCATGATTGCCCATGTGCGCGATCCCGAACAGGACCGACACGGGCAGCACGGCCGCGAATTCGCCCATGGTGCGAATCAAGAGTTGGAACGCGTAACCGCGGAACAGTAATTCTTCTCCCACGGCGCCAAACGCGAGTACGACAAAGACAAACAGCAGATTCACGGGCCAGGCCGGTGACGCCTGGACGTGTTGCTCTTCCGCCATCTTCGTTGCGAGTGCGATCAAGCCAATCAGCAGTGCCGCGCCCGCGCCGCCCGCTACACCCACGAGCAGCTCTCGCGTCGAAGGTTTGGTCCACTCCATGCCGAACGCCAAGAGACGGCTCCCTTCATACATGCGAACGAGCAGCCCGTTGGCGAAGGCTCCGGCAGCGAACGACGAAAGCGCTGCCACGATGATCGCGCTGACTTCCGACGGCATCAACACGGGAATCACCATCGGCACTAAGCGCCTTACGATGATGGCGGCCAAGACGAAAAGCGTGAGGCGCACGATCACGCGAATGGTCTCGTCGTTGATTCCCCGTGGTTGTACAGGAGCAGGATTCACTGCGGGCAAACTTCCTTTCGCATGAGGAACACGCCCAGGGCCGCGGCCACCGCGCAGAGTGCAATGCCAGGGATCGAAACATCGGTCAGGCGCCGGGAGTTGTAGTAAAACCCAAGCAGCAGCGCGAGAAACAAAAGCCGCATCAATAGTCTTGTGACCATCGGTGAAAAGTGCAGCGCAGACCAGCCAGCCAGAATCGCCACTGTGATCGCGCCGGCCAGCCCGAGCAGGGCCGTTTCGGCGAGTGCGTCGAGTTCCGGCAGCATCAAACGGCCATGGTCCAAAGAGACTGTTGCGATGCCCAGCACCAGGAACGCCACCACCAGACCCTCGCCAAACAGGATTGCCTTTCCCGCTCTCCTATAGGCTTCCTGCATGGTTTGCGGACGGCTCGCGCCGAACGCCTGAGCAGCCGCAGGGCCCGAAAAGAGCGCGCCCATGCAGGTATAAGCGCCCATGACGGCGGGGTCAAGGAAATCCGATCCCTTCCAGTAAGGAATGAGGATCCCGAAAATGGCGATCAGAAAAAGGTGTAAAACCACGTGAAAATATGGTACCAACGAAGCAGAGGTGCTACGTTTACCCCGTTTTTAGAGGCGTTCAGGACGGCCCTATACGGAAAGTAAGGGAAATTAGTCTAAGGCGAAATAGCTAAACAATTGTGCGCCGTTCGTCGATACACGAATAGAACATGAATAAGCGAATTGAAGCGAGACTGCTTTGCGCGGACTTAGTGGACGTTGAGTGGAAGGATCCCAACGGCCGCATCCGGCGTGGCGTTGCGAATCTGGAAGACATCTCGCTGTCGGGGGCTTGCCTGCAAGTGGAGCGCCCGGTGCCGCTCGGCACGGCGTTTCGCATCGCGTATCCCACGGGAATGTTGATGGGCAAGGTGCGCTATTGTGTGTTTCGCGAAATCGGATATTTTCTCGGCGTGGAGTTCGAGCCGGGGCATCGTTGGTCGCAGAAGCAATTTCGTCCGCAGCATTTGCTGGATCCGCGGCGCTTGGTGAATCGCGCTGCCGACAACTCAGACGCTACGGATCCGCTTGTCTAACAGGCTGTTGAAAAACAGGCAGCCCCGCTCGATGACTTTCGCGGCTCGGTTTGCGTCATCCTTGCTGTCAGCGATCTAACGGAGCCGCGACCATCGTGGAGTGGGGATAGGCCGAATTCTTCTGCAAGCGGCTAGCACTCTTTGATTCGCGCTCGCTCACTTGCCTGCGGCGGCATTGCTCAGAGCAACCTCGGCCACTGCATTCCACGTAAATTCCAAAAGCGAATAGAGCGAGGATTCCGGCAGCCGCTCCACATCGCTATGGGCTCCGAAATTGACGTAGTCTTGTTCGGTGGTCGCAGGGCCGATTCCATAACACTGCACGCCCTTTGCTCTGAGAAACGCCATATCGGTGGCGCCCGTGCCCATTAACGGCATGACGGTGGCACGCGGATAGAGGCGTTTCGCGGAACGCTCCAACGCCAAATACATTTCGCTATCCAAACGCGAAGGCGTGGTGGTGGGGCGCGCGCCAAAGTCGGTTTCTTCAAACTTCACTGCAGGATCGTTGATGATGCGCTTCATTTCGGCAAAGAATTTTGGCATGTCTTCGTCGGGCAGGGCGCGGACGTCGATGGTTGCCTCCGCTTCCGAGGGAATGACGTTGGTGCGGTACCCGGCTTTGATAATCGTGGGCACCACCGATGTTCGCAGCATCGAATAGCGGAAAGGATCGTTAACCGCCAGGTATTGTTGCGCGGCCGCCGTGCGATCGGCGCGGGATAACCCGTTGTAACGGGCAGCATCCTCCGCGGAACTCACTGTGGCGAGTTTCTCGAAATACGTTCGCGTCGTATCGTTCAAACGCATGGGTGTCTGCCAGGCCGCGAGTTTTGCGACGGCGCCGGCCAAATGGACCACCGCGTTGTCGACCCTCGGACGCGAAGCGTGTCCGGAAACTCCGGTGGCAACAAGGTGCACCGGGTGGGGGACTTTTTCCGCCGTTTCGATCTCTACAATGGCGACTTCGCCGTTACGGATCACTGCGCGCCCGGTTTCGGTCAGGGCAAACTCGGCGTTAATTTCGTCGAAGTGCTGATCGGCCATGAACTTAGCGCCGAACTGGCTGTCTCCTTCTTCGCCCGACTCGGCCAGAAAGATCACATCGCGGTCCAGTTGCACGCCCGAACGCTTTAAGAGCAGCATAATCATGAGGTTGGCTGCCAACTTGTCTTTGTCGTCGTTACTGCCGCGTCCCCACACGTAGCCATCTTTGATGACAGCGCCGAACGGGTCCACGGGCCATTTCTCACGTTGGACGCTGACGACGTCGGTATGGGCCATCAGCAGAATCGGGCGCTTTCGGCCGTTTCCTTTGATGCGAGCCACCAAGTTGGCGCGTGCCGGATCGACGGCAAACGTCTTCGTGGGGATGCCTTCCGCGGCAAAGACCTTTTGCAAGTATTCGACCGCGCGCGTTTCATTGCCCGGAGGCGAGCTGGTGTCGATTTGGATCAGATCCCGGTAAAGCTTGAGAACTTCCGCGTGCTGGGATTCCCAGCGGACGGACGGAACCTGGGCCGAAAGCATCGGACAAAGCAGAAGAGCCGCGTAAATAAGACGCATCATAATATGGAGTGTTCCTTGCCTGCAGTCTAAATCAAATATACTGAAATAAGCCCCTATGCGTACTCCGGTCGCCGAAATTTCGGAACAACCGACCCCGCCTGTGGTTCAGGCGAGTGCCGAAATTCCGTGGGCCGCGCTGGCATGGTTCACGATGTTGCTGGTCGCCGTGTTCTTTCCGATCCTGAGGGCTTTAGTGGACCAATGGATGACGGATGAAGACGTCAGCCATGGTTTCTTTGTCCCCGTCGTTGCGCTGTATATTGTTTGGCAAAGGCGCGACAAGATTCTGGCTTTGGAATACAAGCCGGCGTGGTGGGGCCTTGCGGTGATGGCCTGGGGCGCGTTGCAAGCTTACCTGGGGACGCTGGCGGCGGAATTGTTTCTGCAGCGCACGTCGTTTCTCATATCGCTGGTAGGGCTGCTGCTGGTTGTGGGTGGCGTGGCACTGGTACGGCAGTTGATCTTCCCCCTGCTGCTGTTGCCGTTTATGATTCCGATTCCTTCGGTCATTTACAACCAACTTACGTTTCCGCTGCAACTGTTTGCCAGCCGGGTTGCGGAGTTTGTGTTGGGCGTGGTGGGAATCCCGGTGCTGCGCGACGGCAATATCCTGGAACTCGCCAGTCAAAAATTATCCGTAGCGGAGGCCTGTAGCGGCATTCGCAGTCTACTTTCCCTGACGTTCCTTTCGTTGGTCTACGCCTATTTTTTCGATGGCCGGGTGTGGATGCGTTGGGTTCTCTTCTTCCTCACGATTCCGATCGCCATTGTTGCCAACGCCGGACGTGTGACGATCACCGGCATGCTCAGTGAAGTGAATCCGGAGCTGGCGCGCGGCTTTTTCCACGAACTGGAAGGCTGGGTGATCTTCATGATCGCATTGGTACTATTGCTGGCGACGCATTTCCTGATTAGCCGCCTTCCGGGACTATCCCAAAAGGAGCAACCCATTGCCTAAATTTCTCAAGTCGTCGGCGCTTCTGATGGCAACCGCCTTGCTTTTGGTGCAGGCCGCGATGCTGCACAGCGCGATTCGTCCCGAGTCGGTTCCGCCCGCCGCTCCGCTTGCCGAAGTGCCGAAGACCTTGGGCCCGTGGCGATTCATTCAAGAAGGCGTGGTGGATCAGGAATCGTTGGACGTCCTGAAGGCGGATGACATTTTAAATCGCGTTTATGCGTCTGGCACTACGCCCGCGTATCTCTTCGTGGCCGCGTTTCGTTCGCAACGCAACGGGAAGGCACCGCACTCTCCCAAGAACTGTCTTCCCGGCAGCGGGTGGCTTCCGCTCAATGCGGGAGAAGTGACGCTTGACTCCGGGATCGGCACCCCCATTACAGTGAATCGATACGTTGTCGCGCATGGAGAGGAACGCAGCCTGGTCCTCTACTGGTATCAATCGCGCGACCGTGTTGTGGCCAGCGAATATACCGCGAAGTTCTGGGTGATGGCCGACGCGGTGCGGCTGAACCGGACGGATACGGCGCTCGTCCGCGTGGTTGTTCCGATCACCAATAAAGATGAAGACGCAGCAATGAAGACGGCCTCCGACTTCGTAAAAGCCAGCTACGGCCCGCTGCGCCACTATCTTCCCGCCTAGATTCTCCTGAGTATGACTTGCGCTTGCGCTCCCGCAAGCGGAGGTTTTCACGCTGCAGGGGCCTGCATTAAGATCGGGATATGAGAAAGCCCACGTTTGATCCCGGCCTCACGCAGCAGTTCACCGGCGTATTGCGTCGCAGCATCAACAAAGACGGCAGCTTCAACGTACGGCGGCGCGGGGGAAGCTGGCGCCATCTTCATCCCTACCTGACGATGCTGAGCATGAGCTGGACCACGTTTTTCGTGGTCGTATTCGCATCCTATTTCGTTGTGAACCTATTATTCGCCGGGGGCTACTTTCTGCTCGGGCCCGAGGCGCTGCAGGGAGGCGACGTTTCCGCAGATGCGCGGCGTTTCTGGAGCGATTTCTTTTTTAGCGCGCATACGCTAACCACCGTGGGGTACGGAAACATTGCACCCGGCACCGTGGGAGCTAACGTCCTCAGTACGATTGAGGCCCTAGTCGGCTTACTCGGCATTGCTCTGGGCACAGGCATCTTGTTTGGACGATTTTCGCGTCCGTCCGCGCGCATTGCGTTCAGTGAAAACATGCTGGTGGCGCCCTATCAGGATCACTCCAGTCTGCAATTCCGCGTCCTGAATTTGCGGCCCAACGTCTTGATGGAACTGGAGGCGAATGTCATCCTGATGACGGTCGAAGGGCCGGCGGGGGCCATGTCCAGAAAATATCAACAACTCAAGCTGGAGCGCGACAACATCTTTTTTCTTGCCCTGGCTTGGACCGTGGTTCACCCCATCGACGAAGACAGTCCTTTATTTGGCAAGACAGCAGAAGAATTGGAGCGCTTGCAGGCCGAGTTCGTGATCACGATTAAGGCCTACGACGACACTTTTTCCCAATCCGTGTATTCGCGCTACTCCTATCGTTATGATGAACTGACGTGGCAGGCGCGGTTCCAGCCGGCATTTGAAATCGACCACGATGGCAATATGGTGCTGAACGTGGATCGTGTCTCGAGCTACACCGCGGGAGCGGGAATCTAGTTACGGCTTATACGCGATGCAATCCATCATCACACGCATCTCGGCCTGAAAAAACGCGGCTTCCACAGTGGTGCGCGCGGGCTTGATGGTGCCGAAGACTTCCGCGTACACTTCGTTCATCGCTGGAAAATCCTTCGCATCGCGGAGGAAGACGGAGCACTTTACGACATCCTCGAGCGTCGCACTGCCATCGGCCAGGAGCTTTTGCAGGTTGAGCAGCGTGAGGCGAGTCTGATGTTGAACATCGCCCGGCGACAATTTGTTGTCCTCGCCAATGGCTCCGACGGCGCTCACGAAGAGGAATCCTCCGGCACGTACCACCGAGGAGTAGGGGCCGCGAGGGCTGGGTGGGCCTTCATGAAGGATGCGTTCGATGCTCATCGGATTTGCCTGAATCCAGAATTGCCTGAATCCAGAATTGTAGCGCGCCTTGCAGAGCATTCTGCGCTCCATGATTCCGGTGCGAATCGTATAATGCCGGTGCGAATCGTATAATGAAGGTGTCGATCGGTTTCACGTATGCTTCGCTGCATACCCGAGTGCTCCGCGGCGAGCCCCTTTGCTTTTCACGAAGTCGTCTTGATGGCGATGTCCGATAAGATCACTAGTCTGGTGCTAGAGCGGGAGGCGCATGCGAAACACAAAGATCGTAGCCACAGTGGGGCCGGCCACACGGTCGCCAGAGATGTTACAGGGGCTGCTGGACGCCGGTGTCGACGTTTTCCGCATCAACGCGTCGCACGGCGCGCACGGTGATCACGCCACCGCCATCCGCCAGATTCGGGAACTGGCTGCGAAATGCGGACGCACTCCCGGCATTCTGCTCGATCTGCAAGGTCCCAAGATCCGCCTGGGAGATTTCGAAGGCGGCGCCGCGACGCTGGAAAAAGGCGCTCGCTTTACGATTACGGTGGAACCCATCCTGGGGAACGCGCAGATCGCCTGCACCACGTATACTTCGCTGCCGAGCGACGTGGTTCCGGGCAATCGAGTGCTGCTGGCCGACGGTGCGGTGGCCTTGCGCGCTCTGGAAGTTGGCCAAAATTCCGTGGTTTTCGAAGTGACCGATGGCGGGACGGTGAAGAACCGGCAAGGCATCAACCTGCCGGGTGTGCGCGTGAGCATTCCGTCGATGACGGAGAAGGATATCGCGGATCTGGAATTCGGCCTGAGTCAGCACGTCGACCTTGTCGCGCTTTCGTTTGTTCGCGGCCCGGCCGATGTTGTTGGATTACGGCAGCGTCTGGACCGGCTGGGCAAGAGGATTCCCATTGTCGCCAAGATTGAAAAGCCAGAGGCGCTCGACAATCTTGACGGCATTCTGGAAGAAGCCGATGGCGTGATGGTGGCGCGCGGCGATCTCGGTGTGGAGCTGGATTTGGAGCGTGTTCCGCGCGCGCAGAAGACGATCATCGAGCATGCTCGCATGCGCGGCAAATTTATCATCACGGCGACGCAGATGCTGGAGTCGATGATCTCGAAGCCAACGCCCACACGCGCGGAAGTGAGCGATGTGGCTAATGCGATTCTGGACGGCACCGATGCCGTGATGCTTTCGGCCGAGACGGCCAGCGGGCAGTATCCGCTCGAAGCAGTGCGGATGATGGCGTCCATCGCGGTCGATGCCGAAGCGTACGCGGCGCTCCATCCATTGCCGGAGCCTCCGCTTGGGTCGCATCCGCGGCATTCTGAAATCATCGCCGAGGCGGCGTATCACTGCGCGCTGTCTGCCAGCGTGAAAGGCATTGTGGTGTTTACGGCCTCGGGATGGACCGCAAAGCTGATTGCACGCTTCCGGCCGCGCGTTCCGATTTTTGCGTTTTGCGAAAACCGGGAAGTGGCCCGAGAGCTCGCGGTGATCTACGGCGTTCATACGCTGTCTCCGGTGCGCGTGAAATCCACGGAAGAAATGCTGGAGATTACCGATCTGCGGTTATTGCCAGAGGCATGGACCAACATCGGCGATAGCGTGATCATCGTGGCAGGGGCACCGTTTGGCGTCCCCGGCAGTGCAAACCTGATCAAGCTGCATCGTGTAGGCCACGTGGGATTCCAGGGATCGCTGGAATAACCCGGTCGGCGACTATTCGTCACAAGCACCGCTCGACATAAGCCATTGCTGCGCCCAAAGCGTGTGCAACGGACCCCCTGTTCGTAGTTTGTCAATCTGTCCGGTTTGATTCACACGTGATCTGTCCGGTTTAGCCTACCGCCCCTTTGGCGCTGCGTCGGCTGGCCGACGGGGGCTTTCTTGTTTTGGTTCTTAAGAGAGAAAGAGAACTCGCCGG
>CAITIX010000299.1 GCA_903892565.1 uncultured Acidobacteriia bacterium | reverse complement strand
CCGGCGAGTTCTCTTTCTCTCTTAAGAACCAAAACAAGAAAGCCCCCGTCGGCCAGCCGACGCAGCGCCAAAGGGGCGGTAGGCTAAACCGGACAGATCACGTGTGAATCAAACCGGACAGATTGACAAACTACGAACAGGTTGGGACAGCTATTCGGACCGCGTCAATCGATCATATTCTGAATGAGTTCCGATCCAGACCCACGTGATCGTCCCATCCCGAAGGTGTCCCAGCGCCCTATGATGATCTCCTACGCGAATCGTGAAACGATCATTGCTGCCTTGCAATCGGCGGAAATGCAGCGACGGATGGTTCGGATTGTCCAGCCAAAGGCGGTAGTTCTTAACTGCGAGTTCTTGAATCGAAGCGGGGAGCTCTTCAAAAAGGCTCCAAAAACGCCGAGTGGCGACGGATTTCACTTGACCTGTGGCCATTCACGAAGAAGCCCGCATTGGCCTTCTCTATCGGCTTCCTCGAAGAGAGAATCGAGTTTGCGCGAGGCGGAATCGTGGTCGAGTTGCTGGTCCCACTTGGATTGTTCGCGTTCCAGGAACCAATGCGCGAGGCTTTGATATTCTTCGGGAGAAAGACGGCTGATGGCGTCTTCGATCTCCTCAATCCGGCTCATGATTGGAGTTTATCATTGTCGGTTCCGCGTACGAGGGCGAAGACTGGAGTAGCAGCCGTGAGCACATCCACGCAGGCCCAACCGGTAATGAATCGATAGTGAGTCAGAGGCCCGCTCGCTGCCTTCCAAGAACTGGACTGAGTGCGGGCGAAAGTAGCATCTTCGAGCCAATATGCGAAATGCTCGGAGACTAGCCCTTCATTCGGAGTGTCGTCTTCCTCTGTGCTGAGCGCCATCTCGTCCAATATCCTGACGATGCACTGTTTGTCGAAGGAAACCCGCAACAGGTGAGCTTGGTCGTCAGGCAGGTTGAAGTCCGCCGTGATACCGTTCGTCGACCACGTAAAGGAGGCGAGGTCGCTTCGGCTCGCTTGAAGGGGCACACCTATGTTGATCGGACGATACCTAGGCAAGAACCAGGATAACAACCTGACTTTCTGCCGCGCGTAGGCGAGTGTCGACTACTCCGCTTTATCCGCGAGCACTCTGACGTGATTGTCGCGGACTTCGACGTAGCCGCCGGAGATTTGCAAATCCTGCGTCTTGCCGCCGACGGCGGTGACGGAAAGCTTCCCTGCTCCGAGCTCGCTCAGCAAGGCGGCGTGGCCCGGGAGGATGCCCATCTCGCCATCGAGGCCGGGGATCTGCGCGGACTGCGCCTGCATGTCGAGCAGGAGCTTTTCGGGCGTCGAAATTTGGATCTGGAAAGTATCGGCCACAGAAGCCTAGCCTTTCTTTTTCATCTCTTCGTAGGTCTCGAGCACGTCGTCGATGGAGCCCTGCATGTAGAACGCCTGCTCCGGAATTTCGTCGTGCTTGCCTTCGACCACTTCCTTGAACGAACGGACCGTGTCGGCTACCTTCACGTACTTACCCTTGCGTCCGGTGAACGCTTCGGCGACGTTGAAGGGCTGAGATAAGAAGCGCTGGATCTTACGAGCGCGCGCCACAGTCGCCTTATCCTCATCAGAGAGCTCGTCGACGCCCAGGATGGCGATGATGTCCTGCAGATCTTTATAACGCTGCAGAATCTGCTTCACGGCCTGGGCGGTGTTGTAGTGCTCCTCACCGATGATGCGCGGATCAAGAATGCGCGACGTGGAGGCGAGAGGATCGACGGCGGGATAGATACCCATTTCCGAGATCGAGCGCGAAAGGTTGGTCGTTGCGTCCAAGTGAGCGAACGTGGTGGCCGGTGCGGGATCGGTGTAATCGTCGGCGGGCACGTAGATGGCCTGCACCGAGGTGATGGATCCGTTCTTGGTCGAAGTAATACGTTCCTGCAGATCGCCCATCTCCGATGCCAGGTTGGGCTGGTAACCGACGGCGCTCGGCATGCGGCCCAGCAGTGCCGATACTTCCGAGCCGGCCTGCGTGAAGCGGAACACGTTGTCGACGAACAGCAGCACGTCCTGATTTTCTTCGTCGCGGAAATATTCGGCGACCGTCAGTGCCGTCAGCGCGACGCGGAGACGTGCGCCTGGAGGCTCCGTCATCTGCCCGTAAACGAGCGCACACTTAGATTTCGTCCAATCCTTCGGATCGATTACGCCGGCTTCCTGGAATTCCAGCCAGAGATCGTTTCCTTCGCGAGTACGTTCGCCGACGCCGGCGAAGACCGAGACGCCGCCGTGCTTGGTCGCAAGGTTCGAAATAAGCTCCTGAATGACGACCGTCTTGCCGACGCCCGCGCCGCCGAACAAGCCAATCTTGCCGCCTCGGAGGTACGGCTCCAGAAGATCGATGACCTTAATGCCGGTCTCAAACATCTGCAGTTCGGTGGATTGTTCGTCGAACAACGGCGCCTGGCGGTGAATGGGATTGCGCTTGGCGGTGTTGACCGGGCCCATCTTGTCTACCGGCTCGCCGATGACGTTCATCACGCGTCCGAGCGTCTGCTTGCCGACGGGGACGGTGACGGGTTCGCCGAGGCTGGTGGCCTTCATGCCGCGGACCAGACCTTCAGTGGGCTGCAGCGCGATGGTACGCACGCGGCCTTCACCGATGTGCTGCGCGACTTCGCAAATGATGTCGATAGGATCGGGAACCGTGTAGCCTTCGCTGGTGATGCGAATAGCGGTGCGGATGACCGGGATCTGCCCCTCGGGGAATTCGACGTCCACGGCCGGTCCGGCCACCTGAATTACTTTTCCGACAATGCTCATAAGAAATCCTCTTCTGCCGCAGGCACTCGACGATTCATCGAGCGCCACTTTACTACCAAGACAGCCGCCCTAATCCAGAGCAGCCGCTCCGCTGACAATTTCAATAATTTCGCGCGTGATGCTGGCCTGACGAACGCGGTTCATATACAACGTCAACTTGTCGATCATGTCGTTGGCGTTTGAACTGGCGGCATCCATGGCGGTCATACGGGCGGCATGCTCCGCCGCAACCGATTCCAACAGCGCGCGATAAATCTGACCTTTTACGTATTTCGGCAGGAGACTGCCGAGCAACTGCTCGGGCTTCTGCTCGTAAATATAATCCACCGATGTGGCCGAGGTCGGCACTTCGATCGGCAACAAGCGCGTCTGGCTCAGATTGGAGGCCATCACGCTCTTAAACTCGTTGGTGAAGAGATACACGGCATCGACTTCGCCGCTGGCAAAGCGCTCGATCACGCTGTTGGCGATCTTGTCGGCATATTCGACACTCAATAGCTTCATCATGTCGAGATATTCGCCGGTGATCTTCTCGCCGCGCTTGCGGAAAAAGTCGCGCCCTTTGCGCCCGATGGTCTCGAAGGTGAGCTCTTTTTCGCGATTGTCCGCGACGAAGCGCTGCGCCATTTTTAAGAGATTCGTATTGAACGCAGCCGCCAGGCCACGATCGGCCGTCACGACGATCAGCAGGACTTTCTTTTCGGGACGCACGGCCAACAGCGGATGTCCGCTGGAATCGGGACTCTGGCCCGCGGCTTCCGCCACATTGGCCAGCATCTGCTGCAACATCGCTCCGTAGGGACGCGCGGCAAGAGCACGATCCTGAGCACGGCGCAGCTTCGCCGCCGAGATCATTTTCATGGCCTTGGTGATCTGCTGCGTGTTTTTTACGGAGCGGACGCGCCGCCGGATGTCGATTAAACTAGGCATGGAAGATCGCCAAACTAGGCATGAACTACTTGGCCTTTTGCTCCCCGATAAAGCGCGTCTTGTATTCCTGAATCGCTGCGCTGATCTGCGCTTTCAGCGTGTCGTCGATGGTCTTCTTTTCGCGGATGGTGCTGAGAATGGCCGGGTGCGCGTTCTCCACGAACTTGTACAAGCCCGCTTCAAACGGACGGCATTGTTCCACCGGAAGATCGTCCAGGAAGCCGTTGGTTCCCGCGAAAATAATTAGAACCTGCTTTTCCACCGGCAAGGGCGAGAACTGGCCCTGCTTGAGGATTTCCACCATGCGGCTACCGCGCGTCAACTGCGCCATCGAGGTTTTATCGAGGTCGGAGCCGATTTGCGCGAACGCGGCGAGCGCTCGATACTGCGCGAGATCCAAGCGCAAGGAACCGGCAACCTGACGCATCGCTTTAATCTGCGCGCTGCCGCCGACGCGGCTGACCGAGATACCGACGTTAATGGCGGGGCGCGTATTGGCGTTGAACAAATCCGCTTCGAGGTAGATCTGACCGTCGGTGATCGAAATCACGTTGGTCGGAATGTAGGCCGAAACGTCGCCTGCCTGCGTTTCAATGAACGGCAGAGTGGTGAGCGATCCGCCACCCTTTTCCGCGCTGAGCTTCGCGGCACGTTCGAGCAAGCGGCTGTGAAGATAGAACACGTCGCCAGGATAGGCTTCGCGGCCCGGAGGACGGCGCAGCAGCAGCGAAATTTCGCGATACGCGGCGGCGTGCTTCGAAAGATCGTCATACACGCACAGTGCGTGGCGGCTGGAATCGCGGAAGTATTCGCCGATCGCGCAACCCGAATAGGGCGCGATGTACTGCATGGGCGCCGGATCGGACGCGGTGGCGGCCACCACGATGGTGTATTCCATGGCGCCGAAATCTTCGAGCGTCTTGACGACCTGCGCAACGGTGGAACGCTTCTGGCCGATCGCAACGTAGATACAAACGACGTCGCCACCCTTTTGGTTAATGATGGCGTCGAGCGCTACGGTGGTCTTACCGGTTTGGCGATCGCCAATGATCAATTCGCGTTGGCCGCGGCCGATCGGAATCATGGCGTCGATGGCCTTGATGCCGGTCTGCATGGGCTCGCGCACAGGCTGACGATCGACAACGCCGGGCGCGATGCGCTCGATGGCGTTGTAGCCCTTGGCCACAATGGGGCCCTTGCCGTCGATGGGATTGCCGAGAGCGTCGACCACGCGGCCGATCATGCCTTCGCCGACCGGAACCGACATGATGCGTCCCGTACGGCGGACTTCGTCGCCTTCTTTGATGCCCGCGTATTCGCCCAGCAGCACGGCGCCGACCTGGTCTTCTTCGAGGTTCAGTGCGATGCCCGAGACGCCGCCCTTGAACTCAATGAGTTCGCCGGCCATGACGTTTTCCAAGCCGTAAATACGAGCGATACCGTCGCCGACCGAAATGACCGAGCCGGTCTCGGCCACGTTCACCGCTTTTTCGTAATTCTCGATCTCTTCGCGCAACAGGCGCGAGATTTCATCCGCTTGAATCTGAGCCATAAATTCCTTTGAGGGAAGCTTTTGGCTTCCCGCCTAAATAACGAAAGCGATCGGCTTCCCGTCTTACAGGGGGCGTTGTTAGCTCCCCAGCCTGACTTTTAACCGCGCTAACTGGCCGCGGGCGCTGCCGTCATAAACGGTGGAGCCCACTTTCGCCACCAATCCCGCAAGCAACGAAGGATCGGTTGAATATCGAACTTTTGCGTTGCGCCCGGACAGGCGCGTCAACTGCGCCTGCACCGCCGCCTGCTGCGCCGCACTCAATTCGCTCGCGCTGGTGACATCGGCGCGAATAAATCCAAGGCGCTCGTCGATGCGATGCTCGAACGCTTCGATGATCGACGCGAATTCGGTCACGCGGCGATGATCGCAAATCAAATACATGAAATTCTGAACTTGCTTGTAGACGTGCAGCGGCACGAACAACTTCGCGAGCACGGCCCGCTTGCGAGCCGGAGCCACAGCGGGAGAAGCCAGCGCGTTGCGCAAATCCGCAGAGCTGTTGATCAACGTTTGAATGGACTGGAGCTGTGTCAAAACCTGGGCAGCATCCACGCCCGGAGCGGCAACGACCACGTCGGCAAGGGCCTTGGCGTAACGGGTTGCGACAACGGAAATCATCTAATTCTTCGACCCCTGACGAGAAAGATCAGAGAGAAACGCGTCCACTAAACCATTTTCCGTGGCGGCGTTCGATCCGGTGCGGATGCGCTGCTCGGCGAGCTCCAAGGCGAGCTTGGCGGAATATTCTTTCAAGTCGCGCTTGGCCACTTTACCGGCGGCTTCAATTTCGCCGGATGCCTGCGCTTCCAAATGCGCGATCATCCGAGCCGTTTCCTGACGGATGCGATCGCCTTCCTGCTGCATTTCGGCTTTCGATTGTTCCCGGAGCTTATTCATCTCCGCGCCCAAGGCCTGCACGCGCGCGTCGACCGCGGCGGCTCGCGCTTCGGCATCCTTCTTCGCGGCCTGCGCTTCGGTAATGTCTTTCTGAATGGTTGCGGTGCGTGCGCGGAAAACGCCCGGCGCGTTGGTGCCGATCAAATAGCCGAGGCCCGCGGCCAGCAGCACGAAGTTGATCCAGCGCCACATTTCGGTGCCTTCTGGAGCTTCTTTTTTTTGCTCGGGCTTCTGCTCCGTGGCTTCGGAAGAAGGCGCGGCTTCCTGCGCCATCACGATACAGGAACCGCCGACCGTGAATAATAAGACCAGCGCCAAACGCCTTGCGATCATTTTCACTGGGCTCTCCTGTTCAGGATGCTGCCGGCGATTTGATCCGCGAGTTGCTCGCTCGTGGTGCTCAGCGTGGTGCGAGCGATAGCGGCTTCTTTGGTGATCTGATCCTTCGCGCCACGAACCGAGGCTGCGTTCTTTTCGCGGGCCTGTTCGATCTGCGCGGCTTGATCGGCCAGCCACTGCTTGCGCATCTCTTCTTGTTCGCGATAGACCTCGCTACGAGCGTCGCGCAGTTTATTTTCGAAATCGGTGGTCTTGCGCTCGGCCGAAGCCAGGCTTTCTTCCGCCGTCTTGCGCGCGCCTTTGGTCAACGCATCGCGCTGCTTCTGGATTTTCGACAGAGGCCCAAACAGCATGACCTTGAAGTAAAACCACAGTAAAAGCAGCAGCAAAATGGTGGGGACAGCCTTTTGCAGGATGCCAACCAGTGCTTGCAGAGTCTGTTCCATGCTGGTTTTTCGGGGATCGGACGAACTTCGCAACGCAGGTTACGACGACTGCGTCCAATCAATAACGGTATCACAGCCCGGCGGAAAAGATCAACTTTGACTGGAATCTGGCTAGTTTGGATAGAAACAGTGAGGCTAGTGTGTGTTTCGAGGAATTTGGACTGCCTCCTAATTTTTCAATGAGCTGAGCGGTGTCGTCCAGAGCGAAGAGGGATCGACTGTTGGTCCGAGAATTCCTGGTCGGCAGACGATTCAGACAAATCCTCCCAGGTTGGATTCTGGGCCTCGATCAGGCCGACCTTTTTGTCGCGGGCCCATCGCCTCAGTTGCTTCTCGCGCCCGATGGCCGAGCGGACGTCGCGGTACGATTCAAAATAGACAAGCCGATGGACACGATACTTTTTCGTGAAGCCTTCGAATTCTCCCTGTTTGTGCTCGCGGATTCGACGGTTCAAATCGCGTGTCACGCCGACGTACAAAACACGCGTCCGACTAGCGAGGATGTATACGAAATAGTCCCGGTCACGCAAACAGCAGATCCCTCGACTTCGCTCGGGATGACAACGTAGGGGATAGTGTAATCGGTAGAAGCGCTCTCTACCATTGCCCGCTTCGCGCCCGTGGGATATCCCCGCCATCGCCGACCGCAATCTAGCGTCCAAATCGTTTTCGCGGCATCTTGCCCGCGCCAATCCGCCCGATCAAGCCCGACCTTCCAGCTCAACCTCTCTTTTGTCATCCCGAGCGGAGTCGAGGGATCTGCTGTTTGTCTTTATTCCATCCCGAACACGGCGGGTACGCGACGTTGAGCAAAAGATTCGCCGAAGACGACGCTCCCTTCGGCGATGCGATAGGGGAAGAAGACTTCGACCGAATAACCGTCCAAATGTTCGAGACACAACTGAATGGCGTCGCCGGGAACTGCGGTTTCGGGTAGATCCACGGTAACGTCCCAAACCAATGCAACCGCTATGCACTCGCTATTGCGCGCAAGTTGCCGCAACGAGTCCTCGAGGACATAGAGCAGATCCCTCGGTTTCGGATGATCGGTATCATGATCCGCCGCTGCGACGTGAACGATAGATCGGTCGGCCTTCATATACGCGGCATAGGGATAGAATTCGCCATGTTGACGGAGCATAGACTCCGCTATGGGAAGGACCGCGTTCATTAGCTCTTCACAGTCTTGTTTCGATCCCATCGATGCAGCCCCAATTCCTACGACGCGACCGTTGGCTTCCTCCACCCTTCGCCCGACGCCTGCTCATAGGCATGCGCCATTTGCAGCACGCTCCACTCATCGCGATGGCGGCCGACGATCTGCAGCCCGATTGGCAAACCCTCTGCGGTGAATCCGCAAGGCACGGAGATCGCCGGAGTCTCCACCATGGTGATGTAGTAGCAGCTCTTCATCCAATCGATGTAGGAGTTCATTTTTACGCCGTCGATTTCAGTGACGTAGGGCTGATGGATATCGAAGGGCAGCACCTGCGTGGTGGGCAGGACGAAGTATTCGTAGCGCTGCATAAACAGGCGCATGCGTTCGTATAACTGCGCACGCTGCGTAGTCGCGCGCACGATCTGCTCGGCGGTGAGCTTGCGGCCTTCTTCCACCTGCCAGAGGATCGTGTCTTTTACGAGCTCGCGATGCTGGCGGACGTGTTCGGCATGGGCTCCGAGGAAGCCCTGAGCGCGCAGGACGTTATACGATTCGGTGGCTTCGGTCCAATCGGGCTCGGCCTCTTCGACGATGCAGCCGAGAGCTTCGAACACTTTGCGCTGAACACGTATATTTTCGAGAATCTTTCGGTCAAAAGGCACTCCGCCGAGATCCTTGAACCAGGCGACGCGGACGCCTTTGAAATCGCGCTGGAGATCGCCGGCGAATTTCGCGCCGGATTCGGAAATGGCGATGGGGCTGCGCGTATCGGGTCCGGCAAGAGCGCTCAGATAGAACGCGAGATCGGCAACGTTACGGGCCATGGGTCCATCGACGCTCATGGTGGACCAAGGGTTCGACGCGGGTGCGGTCGGGACGCGTCCGGGAGCGGGGCGCATGCCGACCACGCCGCAAAAGGCCGCGGGATTTCGCAAAGAGGCCGCGTGATCGCTGCCATCGGCCAACGGCGTCATGCCGCAAGCGAGCGCGACGGCGGCACCGCCACTCGAACCTCCGCAGGTTTTCGTCGCGTCACAGGGGTTGGCGGTGGTGCCGAAAACTTCGTTGAACGTTTGTGATCCGGCTCCGAATTCGGGCGTGTTGGTTTTGCCGATGGTGATGGCTCCGGCGGCCTTGGCGCGCTCGACGATGATGGAGTCGCGGTCGGGGACGTTGTCCTTGTAGATGCGGGAGCCGAACGTGGTGCGAATGCCCCGGGTTTCGAACAGGTCTTTGTGGGCGACGGGCAGGCCGTGGAGCGCGCCGATGTTTGCTCCTCGGGCAAGGGCGTCGTCGGCCAAGCGAGCTTGCGCGAGCGCCTGATCGGCCACGAGCGTGACGATGGCATTCACTTTCGGATTCACGCGCTCAATCTGCGAGAGGTGAGCTTGCATGATTTCGGCGGCGCTCGCGGCTTTGGTGCGAATGAGGCGCGCGAGTTCAAGGGCGGGGAGAAAGGATAGCTCGGACATGGATTTATTCATGATAATTGTCCGGGCACAAGAGCGATACGAGTGAGAGCTACGGGCAAATCTCTAAAGCCCTCTCAGGGGATCGCCTTATCGCTCTGGAGTCATGGGACGGATAGACTCGAACTAGCCATGCAGAAATGCTTGCAGTGCAATTCGCTTCTGCGAAACGACGAAACCGTTTGCTTCACGTGTAACGCCCCTGCACCAAACCATCATCCGAAGAAGCAACTGGGGGATTACGGCCGGTCGATCCTAAACGGGCTGGTGATCTTCATGATGGTCATGGTAGTTGGATCGCTGCTGGCTTCCGACTATTTCCCGTCCTTTAAGAAGTGTTCGGCCGTGCTGGGAATCCTGGTTCTGGTCAAGAAATCCGCCGACCACATGGCGGAATACCGCAGCGACACGTAGGAACACGCGCCGCAACGCGGCGGTTGCCACACAGTCTGCTCACAATCCTGTTGCACAATAAATCAGAAAGGCACCGGGAGGCCGAAATACGCCTGGTCCGACCGCCTGAAATCCATGAGAAAACGATTCTTCTTTCTAGCCGCATCCGCCTCGTTCCTACTGATGACCTTCGAGTTGACGGCAGCCGATTTTTGGACGGCCAAACCGTATACGGAATGGTCGGACAAAGAGCTGCAGAAATTGATGACGGATTCGCCGTGGGCGAAAACCACGACGGTTACGCCCATTGTGCTGCCACCGGCGGGAGGAAATAATCTGCCCCAGGCCACCAATCTTTCGACGGGAGGAGGCGGCGGCGGGGCTGCGAGCAACGCAGCGACAGCGGGCGGAAAAGGCGGATCGGGGAAGGGCTCGGTCGGAGGCGCGGAGGGTGCGGGCGGCGGTGCGGGCGGTGGCGGGGGCCGGGGCGGCGGAGGACGCGGTCAAGGTGCGCAGGATCTGACGCAAACGTACGTCATCCGGTTCATGTCGGCGGTCCCGATGAAGCAGGGGGCGCAGAAATTGCGCTTGGGAAAAGAAGTGGCGACATCGACGGAGGCGAAGGCGCTGATCGAGCGCGAGGAAAAAGAGTACATTGTGGTGGTCACCATTGTTCCTCCAGCGGGCGGTGGACGGGGCGGCCGGCGCGGAAGCGGGCTCGATTCGGACGCGGTCAAAGCGGCGATGCAGGAATGCACGCTCACGGCAAAGGGCAAGGACGCGCTGACGCCGACCGATGTCCAACTGCACGAGAGCAATGGATCCATGGACGCATTTCTGTTCTTCTCCAAGAAGAACGCATTTACGGCGGACGACAAAGACGTCGAGGTGGCATTCAAGTTCGCAGGCTCCAGCGTGAAGGAGAGATTCCATCCGAAGGATATGGTGGTAAACGGCAAGCTGGAAATGTAGTCACAAACGTTCGCCAGGATCAGTGGCAAAATGTAATGCATGATGAAACAGTTCATGCTTGGAATGGGATTGGCGGCGCTGGTGGCCACGCCTGTCGTGTTTGCAGCCGAAGACGTGGTGACGGCGGTCGAGGGAACGGTAAAGAAAGTGGACGCGGCGGGCAAGACGGTTGTGGTGGCTACGGCGGACGGCACGGAGCACGCGATTCACTTCGTCAAGAAGACCTCGGTCCACGGATGGGAAGCCACGGAAGCGGGCGCGAAGGACGGCATGCACGGCGTCAAAGAAGGCAGCCGCGTGGTGGTGCACTACACGGAACAGGCCGGAGTGAAGACCGGGCGGGAACTGGACAAGATCGGCGAGGGTGGGCTCAAGGTGATGCAGGGCATGGCCAGCACCGTGGATCGCGGCGCCAGAACAATTGCCGTGAAAACCGCCGACGGGACAGTGACCGCGTACAAGGCCACCGATCGCGCGGTGGTGGACGCCGGCAAGTTCACGGGCAAGGAAGCCGAGAAGGCCGGCAAAGTGACGTTGTACTACACGGAAGAAGCCGGGAAGAAGGTCGTCCACTTCTTCAAACGCGACGACGACAAAAAGGGCTCCGGCAACTAGGCGGCCCTCGCTCCGCTAGCGCGTGGCGACGATAAATAGACGAGGAAAACGCAGCAGCACTTTGCCATCGATGCGCATGGGATAGTGGCGCGCGATTTCCGCGGTGTACGCGGCGAGATAATCGGCCGCGAGCTCCGCACTCATCCCGGAAATAAAGGGCCGCAGCGCGGTTGACTTAAACCATTCGACGATGGCCGCGGGTCCGTCTACGACGTGGTTGTAAACGGCGTGCCAGATGTCGAGGCGGCTGCAGGATGGCTTCAAAAGATCGTAGTAAAACTCGGGGGCGGGGAGATCGGCGCGCATGGCTTCCGCCAGGGGTGCATGAAGTGTCGCGTGAAGTGTCGCGTGAAGTGCCGCGTGAAGTGTCGCATGAAGTTCCGGGTGCTGGGCCCAGGGTCCTTTCTTTGCGACTTCCTGCATCAGAAGGTGCGAAGGCTCACGCGTGTTATCGGGCATCTGCACGGCGAGGACTCCGCCGGGCGGCAGCGCGTCAATGAAACGCTGCAGCACATGCGGATGATCGGGCACCCAGTGAAACACGGCGTTCGAGAAAAGAAGATCGGCTTGCGCGGGAGGCGTCCAGGTGGCGAGATCGGCTTCGAGGAACGCGCAGTTCGGCAGACGCTGGCGCGCTTGCTGGAGCATGTCGGGCGAGGAATCGAGTCCGGTGACGAGCGCGTTGGGGAAGCGGTTGATGAGAAGCTCCGTAGAATTGCCGGGTCCGCAGCCGAGATCGATCACGGTGCGGGGTTGCTGAAGAGGCACTTGCGCGAGGAGATCGCGAGCGGGACGCGTGCGGTCGTCCTCGAATTTGAGGTATAGCGAGGGGTTCCAGTTGGTGGGAGGAGGGGCGTCCATGACTTATGGTAATCTGTGGGCGCAGCCATGATTGAGGCTGATCTCGTATGAATGTCGCATTGAGCCAAGAACTCGAAAAACGCCTCGCTGAAAAGGTGGAGCGCGGCGAAATCCAGAGCGCGGACGGGCTTGTGGAACAGGCCGTCGCGTTTTACCTGGATTACGAAGCCGGCGCGATGGACGATGAAGAGTTTCGCGAAACCCACGCGGCCATAAACGAGGCGCGGGAACAATCGCGCGCGGGGCAGGCGATCCCGGCGGAACAGGTGTTTGCGGAGCTTCGCGCCAAGCGTGTCTAAGAAGCCCGAGTTCTCGACGGTGGACCAGTACGATAAATTGACGCTGCACATCCTCTCTCGTGCCTCGGTGACGACGCCGGCCAGGGACCACTTGCGAATCGCAGAATTATCCAGTGAGTTCTTTATTCCCGACATCGAGGTCGAAGAAGTTCTGGCCAGGATGCACTCTGATCGGCTCATTGATGTTGCGGCGTGGGATGGCCACGAAGAAAAGTCGTTAGACGCTTGGCAGAATCCCCGGCAGGTTTTTCATTCCCCAGCAGATCCTGGCAGAATTCGGGTGCGGATTTCAGTCGAGGGACAACGGAAACTAGTCGATCTGCGGAGTGAGAGCGAGGCAAGAGATCGCCGCCAGATTTTTATCAGTCACATCGCCCAAGAAAAGCCCGTCGCTCTAAAGCTAAAGGAATACCTCCAGAAGGCATTCGGGCCCGATCTCGCGGTATTTGTTTCGTCCGACCTATCAAGCATTGGGGGTGGGCGGAAGTGGTTCGAGCACATCATCACTAACCTGCGCTCGTCGCATGTCGTTTTGGTCCTGGTCTCGCAAGAGTCGGCGAAGCGCGAATGGATAAACTTTGAGGCCGGATTCGGCGACGGCGCAGGTGCGACGGTCATACCAGTTGCTATCAAAGATTTCACATTTTCCAAGCTCACCTTCCCTCTTGCTGGCTATAACGGCAGAGAGGTCGGCGACATCGAGAGTATCCTTTTTGATATTCGTCGAGAGACCGGCATGACCAGCACTCAAGTCGACGCTCTGGAATATCGGGAGGAAGTCCGCGCTGCGGAGGCATCTTTGATATACAAACAATTGGTCGTACGCCCCGTAGTTCAGGGCGGCAATCTGCGATTTAGCGTCGCCAATGTTGGAAACATCGACCTTGACCTCATTATGATCGAGGCTTGGGCTCCAGGATCCGCTTTTCGGCCACCAGGCGCGATCACCGTCCGCAACCTACTCTACTATCGGCAGGAAAACCTGGAGAACGACCAATATTTCTATTGCCGGTACACGAGCCAAATGCCCGCAGAACCGCACGGCGTAGAGTCTTTAATGCCTGTCCTAACGCCCAGCATGGGCGCCTTCATCCCGGAACATCCAGTGTTTGCGCTCAACAAGCCCCTAAAAGACCTGGAAGACCTCAACTTGTACTATCACATTCACGCTAGGGGCTACGACACACGTCGGGAAACTATAACGATCAGAGGCGCGGCAGAGTAATAGACACTGTGCACCCCTCCGGCCAAATTACTTCAACCCAAAAACATATAACGAATTCCCGGCATTCACCGCGACCATCTGTTTGCCGTTCACGGAATACGTCATCGGGCCGTTCACGATGGGGCCTCCGAGGGAGGTTTTCCAGAGCAGGCTGCCGTTGCGGGCGTCGAGCGCATAGAAATATTGCTCGCGGCTGCCGCTGAAGAGGAGATCGGAATCCGTGGTTAGGATGCCGGCGTCGGTGACGTCCGTCAGGTTGAACTTCCACTTCTTCTCGCCGGTGGTGGGATCGATGGCGATGATGGCGCCGTGGCCGTCCTCCGGCCTGCGCGTGTTGGTGGGGGTGCCGCCCATGGCGAAGCTGGAATTATGCGTGCCGCCGGAGTAACGCTGGCCTTCCTTGTATTCTTCGTCGGCCTTGACGTAGATGGAAAATGTGTCGTCCCAGGCGGGGATGTAGAAGAGGCCGGTTTTCGGACTGAAGGACGGCGAATACCAATTTGTTGCGCCCTGGTTGCTGGGATAGATGAGAGTGCCTTCGCGCGAAGGGACTTTTCCGGCGACGCGCATGGGGCGGCCCGCTTCGTCGAATCCATTGGCCCAGTTCACTTGCGTGAACGGCTTGCCGACGAGGAATTTTCCCGTGACGCGATCGAGCGTGTAATACATGCCGTTGCGATTGGCCCACAGCATGACCTTGCGCGGCTGGCCTTGCAATTCAATATCGGCGAGGACGGGCACTTGCACGGAGTCGTAATCGAACTCATCGTGCGGCGAGAACTGGTAATACCATTTGAGCTTGCCGGTATCGGCATCGAGCGCGACGACGGAATCGCTATAAAGGTTGTCGCCCTTGCGCGTGTCGCCATTCCAATCGGGCCCGGGATTCCCGACGCCCCAATACGTGAGGTTCAGCGCGGGATCGTAGGCTCCGGTGACCCAGATGGATCCACCGCCGTGCTTCCACGAATCGCCCGCCCAGGTTTCCACGCCGGGTTCGCCCGCGGCGGGGATGGTGTAAAACTTCCAGGCTTCTTTTCCGGTGTGGATGTCGTAGGCGGCGATGTATCCGCGAATGCCGTATTCTCCACCGGCGACGCCGACGATTACTTTATCTTTCACGACGAGCGGCGCATGCGTGAGCGCATAGCCGAGCTCGGG
Source organism: uncultured Acidobacteriia bacterium (assembly GCA_903892565.1). GTDB lineage: Bacteria > Acidobacteriota > Terriglobia > Bryobacterales > Bryobacteraceae > Palsa-187. The sequence continues at coordinate 43,638 of CAITIX010000299.1, read as the reverse complement.
CTTGCCGACGGTGGTGTTCCAAACGGACTTGCCGCTTTTGGCATCGATCGCGATGAGGTGCGCGTCGAGCGTGCCCATGAAGATGAGATTGTCGGCGACCGCGACACCGCGGTTCACGCGTCCGCAGCAGACGCGCGCGGCTTTGGAAGGCGTGTAGTTGAAGGTCCAGAAGATGCGCCCGGTGGCGGCGTCCATGGCGACAACGTCGTTAGGAGCCTGCACGGTGTAGAGGACGCCATCGACCACGATGGGCGTGGCTTCGAACTTCTCAAACGAGTGGGCTTGAAAGACCCACTTGAGTTCAAGGTTGCTCACGTTCTGGAGGTTGATCTGATTGAGAGCGCTGTGGCGGCGTCCGGCGTAATCGCCCGAATAGGTGAGCCAGTTCTGGGGCTCAAAGTTGGAACGCAGGAGGCGCTCGGGCGTGACTTGCGCAAAGGCAGATGTCACACATAACGTCGCACATAAAGGTGCCGCGAGCGCAGCGATGAAGGCGAATCGAGTAAGGTTCATTGTACAGGGGCTCCCTTGAGCGACGACAGATAGGCGATCAGGTCGGCCAGATCTTGCGGGGGCAATCTTCCTTGATAGGACGGCATCAGCGATGTCGCGAGAAACGAAAACTCGGTGAGATCGGAACGCTGGAAGGACGTGGGCTTGCCATCGGGCGCGATGATCTGCACGGTGAAGGTGTCCTCGTTGAGAAGCAAGCCGTTGATCGTGGTGCCGTCCTTGCGGACAAGGCGTACGGGGCGATTTTCGAGGGCTTTGCCGGGGCCGGGTCTCATGATGGCCATTTCGATTTCAACGAGGCGCTTGCTAAGCGCGATTTCGCTGAGATCGGGCCCGGCGGTGCCGCCTGTGCCGCGCACGCGATGGCATTGAGTGCATCCCGTATTCGCGCTTTCAAAGATTACTTTGCCGCGAGCGCGGTCGCCCGATTTCGCAATTTGCGAAGCTACGGGCGCTTCCGCGGGCAAAGATCGCAAATACGCGATGATGGCCGTCGCACGCGCATTGGGCATTTCGAAGGCGGGCATGCCGGCGCCGGGGACGCCGAGGTTGATCACATTGATGAGGTCGTCATCGGAAACGGCGTTGCGGAATTTGCCGTGGCCGAAATCGATGCCGCCGACGAGATTGCCGTCGGGTCCATGGCAGTTGATGCAATTTAGGCGGTACTGACGTCCGCCTTCTTCGATCTCCGTTTGCGTGTAGCCGTGCTGCGCATTGGCGATTCCGGCGGAGAGCAACAGAGCCAGAACAAGAACAGGGTTCATGATCTGCCAGCGTATCATTTGCCGGGGTTGGCAATCTAGAGCGGGGTTGGCGATGTAGCGTTGCTTCCCCCGGATAAACAGCAGATCCCTCGACTTCGCTCGGGATGACGAGGGTTGAAGTTGTGGTTACGGCTCGATCTGGCTCATGATCCACATCACTTCGCCCGGATATTTGGGATACGGGTTGTACGTGAAAAGCTTCTTTTCGAGGCTCTTGCCCTTGTAGAAGGGGTGCTGCGCGAGGCGCTTGCCGACGAGTTCGATGCCTTCGAGAGGGGTGCGGAATTGCAAGGACCAGTCGGGATGGAAGCCGAGCCAGTTGTTGCCTTTGTCGTGCAGTCCGCACTGCGTTTCGCGAATGGAGATGGCGGGGAGCAGGCGATAGTCCAGGTCGTTTTGATCGGCGATGCGCAGGTATTCGGGAATATAAGTCGGCGTTGGACAGTTGTACATCTTGAAGAATTTTGACAGGCGCACGGCGCGCGGGTCCATGCGCGAGCGCTTGATCGCGGCTGCGAGCGCGGGTCGCGTGTCTACGGTGGCGTCGGCGACGGAGGAAGAAAATAGAAGGATTCCGGCGACGGGCGCGATTACGGCGAGAGCTCGGCGGAGCTGTGGATATAATTCACGTGGATACAATTCACGTGGATGGACTTCAAGAGGGCGCGCTTTCCGCACAAATGGCGTGAGATAGCGCCGCACGAGGCGTCCTACAGAGGGACGCAGTTGCTTCCAGGACGTAGTTTGCTCGGGATGATCAAGCACAGTCTCTCCTTCGGCCGAGGCCAAGTCGAAGTTTAGGTTTTCCCTTAGTGCTAATGGCACCCTGGAGCTTCTTTAGGTTAGTTTACCTAGTTTTACCTAGGTTTGTTTTACCTAAGCTTGTTTACCTTTTTACCTAAGCTTGTTTACCTAATGATTGGCTCTGGAATGGCTTCGCCATCAGCGCGGGGGTCGGAGGCGGCGTAATTGGTCTTCGTTTTGGAGTCGTGCAGGATCGCCTGTCCACGTCCCATTTCTTGCGTATATTCGCGGCGGATGCGAATCTCGTGGCCGCGTTCGGAAAGTTGCTGCAGCGTGGCGGCGGGGACACGCGATTCAATCGAGACATCGCAACCGCCGGAGTTTTTCTTGGTGAAGCGCGGAGATTCCAGCGCCTGCTGGATGTTCATATTGAAGTCGATGACGTTGGATGCGAATTGCGCGTGCGCCAGAGGCTGGTTCGCGCCGCCCATGATCCCGAAGCCGATGTGCTGGTCGCCCTTTTCCATAAAGGCGGGGATGATGGTGTGGAACGGACGCTTGCCTCCGGCGAGAACGTTGGGGTGCTTCGGATCGAGTGTGAAGAGCGCGCCGCGATTTTGCATGATGAATCCCATACCTTCAGCGGTGAGCCCGGAACCGAATTCTTCGTAGACGCTTTCGATCCAACTGGCGATGTTACCGTCTTTGTCCACCACGGTCAAGTATGTGGTGTTGCTGCCCAGAGGATCGCCATTGGGGACGTCGCACTGCGCCTCACGCGGATTGATGAGCGCGGCACGTTTCTTGGCGTATTCTTTCGAAAGCATGCGGTCGACGGGCGCATCGTAGGTGTGAGGATCGGCCACAAAACGGCGCACGTCCGCATAGGCGAGCTTCATCGCTTCAATGCGCTTGTGCATTTCGGCTGGACTAAAAGCTCCGAAGGGCGAGGCGGGCGTGACCTCCATAATGTTGAGCATTTCGAGCGCGGCGACGCCTTGGCTGTTCGGCGGGAGCTCGGCAATTTTCCAGCCTCTATAGTCGATGGAGATGGGAGTCACCCATTCGGAGGAGAAGCCCGCGAGGTCCTCGGCGGTCATGGTGCCACCGAGTTTTTTCGATGTCTTCAAGATGGCGGCGGCGATGTCGCCTTTGTAATAGGCCGACGGGCCTTGCTCGGCGATGAGGCGCAGCGCGTGGCCGATGTCGGGATTCTTGAAAAGATCACCTTGCTTGGGAACTTTTCCGCCGGGAAGAAACACGCGGACGGATTCGGGATGCACGCGCAGGCGAGGCTCCGCGCCGGCCCAGGATTCCTGGATGGCTTCGGTGACGGGAAATCCTTGCTCGGCGTAGGCGATGGCGGACTGGAACAAATCTTTCCACGGGAGCTTGCCATAGCGCTTGTGGATTTGCGCCCATCCGTCGACGGCTCCGGGAACGGTGAAGCTGTGGATGCCGTATCCCGGCATGGTCTTGATGCCTTGCTTGGCGAGAAACTCGGGCGTCAGCGCCTTCGGTGCGGTGCCCGAGGCGTTGAGTCCCACGAGTTTGCCAGTGCCTGCTTCCCAATACATCACGAAGAGATCGCCACCAAGGCCGGTCTTCATGGGCTCGACGACGGCGAGGACGGTGTTCGCGGCGATGGCGGCGTCGACGGCAGATCCGCCTTTGGCGAGAATCTGCGCGGCAGCGGAGGACGCGAGCGTTTGACTCGTAGCGGCGATGCCCTGCTGCGTGATGACCATGGAGCGTCCGTAGTTGCGTCCCTGCCCGAACATCGTGACGTGGAGGGTGAGCGCCAGCAGAGGCAGGGTCGCGAGGACGCGGAGGGATCGCATGATTGGGGTCATTTTAGCATCGTGGGCACACGAACAAAAAAGCAGATCCCTCGACTTCGCTCGGGATGACATGGGAGAAATGTTGGTGAAAGCCAGTGGCGCAGATTTTCAATCCGATACTGGATTGCTGGATCTGGGAAAATGAAAGAACCTTGCTAGACCGCATCACCGTGCATGGGGCACGGCAGCACAACTTAAAGAATATCGACGTCGAGATTCCGCGCAACACCTTCACAGTGATCACTGGATTGAGCGGATCCGGCAAGAGCTCGCTGGCCTTCGACACGATTTACGCCGAGGGGCAGCGGCGCTATGTCGAGACGCTGTCGCCTTACGCGCGCCAGTTCCTGGATCAAATGGAACGGCCCGATGTGGATTCCATCGATGGCCTGAGTCCCGCGATTTCGATTGAGCAGAAGACCACGAGCCGCAGTCCGAGGTCGACCGTCGGGACGATTACGGAAATTTACGACTATCTGCGCGTGCTGTACGCGTCCATTGGTATTCCGCATTGTCCTACATGCGGGCTGGAGATTTCGCGGCAATCCACGCAACAGATTTTGCAGCAGGTGATGGCGCTGGGTCCGCAGGAACGTGTGATGATCCTGGCGCCGATTGCGCGAGGGCGCAAGGGTGAATACAAGAAGGAGCTCGAAAAGCTGCTGCGCCAGGGATTCGTGCGGGCGCGCGTGGATGGCGTGCTGCGATCGCTGGACGAAGAGATCACGCTCGATAAGCGCAAGAACCACTCGATTGAAGTGGTGGTGGATCGGCTGCTGATCAAGCCTGAAGTGGAGAAGCGCCTGGAAGCGTCCATTGAGACGGCGATGAAACTGGCCGACGGGCTGGTGATCGTCGCGCAAGTGGAAGGTCCCGAGCGGTTGTACTCGCAGAAACTGGGATGTCCGGAATGCGGTGCGAACGTGGAGCAGTTGGAGCCGCGCTCGTTTTCGTTCAACAGTCCATACGGCGCGTGCGAGACGTGCAATGGATTGGGCAGCAAGTGGGCTTTCGATCCGGGGAAAGTGATTTCAGATCCGGCGCGTCCTTTGTTGGATGGGGCGCTGGCGATTGCGTCCACCTCGACGCATGTGGCGGGCGATATGCGATTGCTGGCGCTGCGGTTGAAGATCCCGATTCAGAAGCCGTTCGATCAATTGCCGAAGAAATCGCAAGAGGCGCTGTCCGAAGGCTTAGTGAAGGCGCTGGATCATTTCTACGACGCGGAAGAAATGTCGGAGGATCAGCGCGACTGGTTGATGGAGTATCAATCGTCGACGGTTTGTCCCACGTGCAACGGGAAACGACTGAAACCTTCGAGCTTGGCCGTGAAAGTCAAAGGCGTGACGATTGCGGATTTGACGAGCATGTCGATCCTGCGCGCGGTGGACACGGTAAAGAAGTGGAAGTTGATCGGCCGCGAATTGAAGATCGGCGCGAAGCCGGTGGACGAGATCCGCAATCGCTTGGAATTCCTGCTGGCCGTGGGGTTGGAGTATCTGAGCCTGGAGCGCTCGTCGGCGACGCTTTCCGGCGGCGAAGCGCAGCGCATTCGCTTGGCTACACAGATCGGATCGAAGCTGCGCGGGGTTTTGTATGTGCTCGATGAACCGTCCATTGGGCTGCATCCACGCGACAACGGGCGCTTGATCGATTCGCTGCAAAATTTGCGCGACTTGGGCAATACGGTGCTGGTGGTGGAGCATGACGCGGAGACGATTGAACGCGCCGATTATGTGATCGATCTTGGTCCGGGCGCGGGTCGGTTGGGCGGGTATCTTGTGGCGCAAGGGACGCCGGCGCAGATCCTGAGCAGTGAAGCGTCGCTTACGGGGCAATATCTTTCCGGCGCGCGCGCGATCCCGATTCCGAAAGTTCGGCGCAAGCCGGAGAAGCCGCGCATTTCGATCCAGGGCGCTACGGAACACAATCTGAAAAACGTCGATGTGGATTTTCCTCTGGGACTATTTATCGCAGTGACGGGCGTTTCGGGCAGCGGCAAATCGACACTGGTGAACGACATTTTGTATCGCGCGGCGGCGAAGCATGTGTACGGATCGCACGCCATGCCAGGTGCGAATACGGGGATCGAAGGATTGGATCTGATCGACAAGGTCATTGAAATTGACCAGGCTGCGATCGGTCGCACGCCGCGTTCGAATCCGGCGACGTATACGCAGGTGTTCACGCACATCCGCGAGTTGTTCTCGATGCTGCCGGAGTCGCGTGCACGCGGGTACAAGCCGGGGCGCTTCAGCTTCAACGTAAAGGGCGGGCGCTGCGAGGCCTGCCAGGGCGACGGCAATAAGCGCATCGTGATGAATTTTCTGCCGGACGTCTTCGTGACGTGCGATGTGTGCAGAGGCCGCCGCTACAATCACGAAACGCTGCAGGTGAAATACAACGGCCACTCCATTGCCGATCTGCTGGAGATGCAGGTGGAAGATGCGCTGCCGCTGCTGGAGAATATCCCGCAAATTAAGATTCGGCTTGCGACGCTGGTGGACGTGGGACTGGGATATTTGCACCTGGGGCAATCGTCGACCACGCTTTCCGGAGGCGAGGCACAGCGGATCAAGCTCGCCCGCGAGTTGAGCCGCAGGCAGACGGGCAAGACGCTGTACATATTGGACGAGCCAACAACAGGCTTACACTTCGAAGATGTCCGCAAGCTGCTCGACGTGCTGCAGAGTCTGGTGAAATTGGGCAATACTGTCGTGGTGATCGAACATCAACTGGACGTGATCCAAAGCGCGGACTGGGTGATCGACCTGGGGCCGGATGGTGGAGATCGCGGAGGAACGCTGGTGGCGTGCGGAACGCCGGAAGAGATCGCGAAGACAGCCAAGAGCTACACGGGGCAGGCTCTGCGACAGGCATGGAAGGGACGAGCCGCATAGAATCATGAGCAGATACAAAGACGAGCCACTCCGTTTCGACAAACTGAAGACCGTCCCGATCGAGGAGCGCGGAGGCAAGGTGCAGGTGCAGCACTTCGCGCGTCCGTATCGCAAAGGCGAAGGCGTCGCGGGATTGCTCGATTCGCTGCCGCACATCCTGGCGGCAGATTCATTTCGCGCCGCGGTGGAGGCCCTGCGGAAGGCTCGCGCGGAGAAGCGGGCGATCCTGTGGGGCATGGGCGGCCATGTTGTGAAATGCGGCCTGGGCGATGTTCTCGTCGACTTGATGCGACGCGGGTGGGTGACGGGATTCGTGATGAACGGCGCGGCATCGATTCACGATTTCGAAATCGCGATTGCCGGACAAACGAGCGAAGACGTCGAAGCGGTGCTGCCCGATGGACGTTTCGGCGCGGCGGAAGAAACCGGACGCGAGATGAACGTGGCGATCAACGAAGGTGTGCGCGATGGCATCGGGATTGGGGAAGCGCTGGGACGCAGGCTCGAAACGCTCGCGAAGAAAGAATTGTCCAAGAAAGAATTCGGACGGCACAGCATTGTGGCATCCGCGTATCAAGCGAGTGTTCCGGTCACCGTGCATGTTGCCGTTGGCACCGATACTCCGCACACACACGCCGCTGCGGATGGGGCGGCCATCGGGGCGGGAACGCATCATGATTTCCGCCTGCTGTGCTCGCTCGTCAGAGGACTCGACAACGGCGGCGTGTATCTCAACGTGGGTTCCGCCGTGGTATTGCCCGAAGTATTTTTGAAGGCGGTTTCGGTAGTGCGAAACCTGGGCTATCCGCTGACGAACTTCACTACCGTCAATTTCGATTTTCTGCAGCAATACCGCCCGAAGATGAACGTGGTGGAGCGTCCGCATGCAAAAGCTGGCGGGCGAGGATATTCCTTGACGGGCCATCATGAGTTGATGATCCCGCTGTTGGCGGCTGCGCTCATCGAGAGCGAGCCGGACTGAATCGAAAATGAGCGATGACACCGCACGAAAGTGAGCCTACGAGGCTGCCAGTTTGGGGATGGGAAGACGTGGCGCTGCTCGGAGGCGCGTTTCTTCCCGCTTTCGGATTGAGTCTGGTGCTGATGAAGCTCTTGCGGTGGCTTGCTCCGGCGTTTTCCGCAAGCGCGGCCGTCAGCAACCTGACGTTTCAATTGCTGGTCTACCTGTTCATGGTGGGCGCGCTGTTTCTTGTGGTTTCTCTGAAATATGGGCAGCCCTTTTGGAGCGCTCTTGGCTGGACGGTCGCGTTTCGAGGAGACATCCTGAGCTTGCTTGCGGGGCCGCTGCTGGCCGTTGGCATATCGGCACTGGGAGTGGCGATCCACACTCCGGAGTTGCGCGATCCGATTCGCGAAATGATTACAGGGCGCGCGTCGCTGGTTGCCGTCGTGTTCTTTGGCGTGGTCATTGCGCCCTTCGTCGAAGAACTCTTTTTTCGCGGATTTTTGTTTCCGCTGATCGCGCGATCGGCAGGGCCGTGGGTGTCGATCGTTCTGACTGCGATTGTTTTCGCGCTGCCGCACGGCGCACAGAACCAGTGGGCGTGGCAGCAACTGGTGCTGATCGGCACTGCGGGCATGGTCTTCGGATTCGCGCGCTACAAGACAGGCGCTACGACAGCATCCTTCCTGATGCATGCGGGTTTCAATGCGACGCAGTTCGCGGGATTCTTATTGACGCGCTAGCCGGTTGACGCGCTAGCGGTTTACAAATCCCGATAGCCACACAATTGAATTCCGCATTCGTCGAGGCAGGCGCGAACCTCGGGAGACGTGAGCGCGCGCAGTTCCTGTTCGCGACTCTCTTTTAAGCGCGTGGGAGCGCTGCGGAGCGAAGAACCTAGAATTCCCGGATGCGTCATCAATTCCGTAGAGCCCACGGGCAGGGCGCGCAACAGGGCGACGAGGCTAACTGCATCATAGCGGCCCGTGATTTGAAATCCCGCGAAGTGATCGGTAGAACGACATCCGTACGCGGCCAATACGCGAGTGGAGCGTCCACGCACCAGAGTCATCGCCTTGGTCACCGCGCGTTTTGTGCTGGAAACACCTTCCGCAGTGAATGGAAAATCGAACGGACGGCGCACCCACGGGATTTTGAACTCCTGCGAGATGCGCGCGACGGCGTCCAAAACCGGCGGCAGGAGATGCGTGTGCTTGTGCGTATCGAGATGCGTGGGGCGAATGCCCGCGTCCAGGATGCGCCGAACTTGCGAGCGAAGTTCGCTATAGATTGCGATCCGCCGCAAGGCGACCGCGCGCACGAGTTGCGTGACGGTGCGAGGAAATGGATCGCCACCAACTAAGACCAGATGACAGCCGATATCGAGAGTGGGCGTTTCGCGGGCGAGGCGCACGGCGTCATCGAACGCTTCAGGATCGAAGGCGCCCGCCGCCATCAACGTAGTCGCGGTCAGGATCCCCTTGCGGTGTGCCTCGATGATTCCCTGATTGACGTCGCGCGTGAAACCGAAATCGTCGGCGTTCACTACGAGTTTTCGAACGCCGGGTTTCATCTGCGGAGCAAGTGTTGGAACGGGAGCGCTCTAAAAAAGGCCCAGCTTAATGTACAGGAACTTTTTGGGATTTGCCCGGAAATCCTTCATCAGCCCGTGCATTTCCTTCGTGGTGCCGTCGAGCGTTTCGTACAACGACGGATTCACGAGAAGCTGGCCCAGCGTGCCCTGCCCGCTGTTGACCTTATCCAGAATGGTATCCAAGCGGCCCATGGTGGCCTTCAATTCCTGATGCAGCTCGTCGCTCTTGATCAGCTTCCCAATGTCGCCGTCGCCGCTGTTGATTCCGGCGAGCAGTTTGCGGACATCGGCGATCGTCGCACGAGTGTCGTTATACAGCGAGGGATCTTTCAGCAGTTTGCCGGCAGTGCCTTCGCCTTTTTGGAGGTCGTCGACCAGCGTGTTGACGCGCGTCACGGTGCCATGAATATCGTCGTACAAGGCCGGATCATGCATCAATTTGCCGAGCGTACCTTTGTCGGAATTCAGAGTCTCCGTGAGCTTCTGCACTTCAGTGGCGATGTTCATCGCGCGATTGTAGAGCTGATCGTCAGACAGCAGTTTGCCGATTGTGCCCTTGCCGACCTGGATGGAATCAATGATGCCGTCGACCTTCTTCAGGATTCCGTCGAGGGCGGAAAGCGCCGAATAGCCCTGCTGCACGACGTCGTCGAATTCGCGGGTATCCAGGCTTTTTATCTCGGCACCTTTGGCCACGACCATGGGGCTATGGCCTTTCTTGATGTTGATGTACTTGGTGCCTAGTAAATTTTCGGCGGCGATGGTGGCCTGCGAGTCCACGGGAATGGCCGCGAGGAATTCGTCGTTGATTTCCAGCGTAACTTTGACGACGCGATTGGGTTCCGCCGATCCAGAGAGATTGACCGCGGAGATGCGGCCTACATCGATTCCGTTCAAACGCACAGGAGCGCCCAGGGCGACGGCGGCGGAATCGTCCATGTAGGTGAAGAGTTCCGTGCGGCTTTTGAAAAGGCCGCGGGAACTTGTCAGAACAAACACCAGCACCGCGAAGATGATCAAAGCGGCGGTGGCCAGCAATCCGACCTTGAGTTTGGCCCAGGTTTTCTTTTCTTGGCTCGGCATAAAGTATTAGGACGTCCCGGCCCTGCAGAATTTTTGCACGTACGGATCTGGACTCGCGAGGAGTTCGTGCTCGGGGCCTTCGAACACCAAGCGACCTTCTTTCATCACAAGGAACTTCGTACTCACGGCGCTATCCTCGCCCTGGCCCTTGGCATGTAGCTCCACGTTCCCATTGTTCGGATTGTAGCGGAAATTGGCCATCAGGTGCCCGTCGAGAAACCGGTGGGTCACCATAATCGCTGCGGTGTTGCGAAGATCGCGCTCTTTGATGATGAGGTTGATGATGGTATTCGCGGTGATGGGATCAAGCCCGGCGGTGGGCGAATCGTAGAGAACAAGAGGCGGCGCGGTCACGGTGGCACGCGCGATGCCGACGCGGCGGCGCATGCCTCCCGACAATTCGCTGGGGAATTTTTCCAGAGTGTGCTCGAGTTCGACGAAGCGCAGGGAATCGCGAACACGCTGCATGATTTCGTCGGGCGAGGGCATGGGGTGGCCCGCGGCGGCACGCTGGTTTTCCAGAGGATAAGCGACGTTTTCGGCAACGGTCAGCGAATCGAACAATCCGCCCTCTTGAAACAAGATGCCCACCTTGGAGCGAATGTCGAACATCTGATTCTCGGTCCATGCGGTGACATCGCGGCCGAAAAGAAACACGTGGCCGGTATCGGGCTTGGCCAGTCCCACGGTGCATTTTAAAAGCATGGTCTTGCCGCTGCCGGCAGCGCCTAGAATCACGCAGGTTTGGCCTGCCTTCATGGAAAAGGACAAATGGTCGAGCGCCGGCGTTTCGTCGTAGTGGAGGCTGACGTCCTCGAAGCGAACGACTGTTGTGTCCTGTGGCATTGGCACGGATGGCATGTCGCGCGAATTCTATTTCAGGTTGACGAACAAGGGATCCAAAAGCGACGTAATCACAAAGATCCAGACCGACGCGACGACGACGGCCTTGGTTGTCGCGCGTCCCACTCCCTGGGTTCCGCCGGAAGTCGTGATCCCGTAGAAGCAGCCCACCAATGCAATGACAATCGCAAAGAGGAAGGGCTTGACCAGACCTTGCACCAGATCGTTGTACTCCAGAGTCCGCCAGGCCGAGTTCCAATACTGACTGAAGGGGATATCCATCATGGTGCTGGCGATGAATCCGCCGCCGATCAAGCCAATGAAGTCGGCGATGATCGTCAGCAAGGGCAGCACGATGGCTGTGGCGATGAGGCGCGGCGTGACCAGTTTCTGAATCGGGTCGGTTCCCAGCGCGCGCATGGCGTCGATTTGCTCGGTGACCTTCATCGACCCAAGCTCGCTGGCAATGCCGCTGGCGTTGCGGCCCGCGACCAGGACGGCCGTCAGCACGGGACCCAGTTCGCGCACGAGGGTAATAGAAACGATTTCGCCGATCTTGCCTTGCGCGCCATAAGTAGCCAGTGCGCGGGACATTTGCAGGCTCATGACGACGCCGCTGAAGAAGCCGATCAGCAGGACGATGAAAAGAGAACCGACACCGATGGCGTCCATCTGTAAAAGGATGTCATCGGCGTAGTGAGGGCTCCGGAAAATATTCCGGAAGGCGCGGCCGCTCAGGAACAAAAAATCCTGGAACGTCTCGATCGGCTTTTTTAGAAAATCGAGCAATCCGGATCCTCGGCCATTTGAGTCGATCCTAACATGACCAGGATGCGCAGCGACAGTCGGGCGGGTCGGTCGGCTACAATGGACGAAGCGAAGAAAGGGCGAAATATGAGCTTGAGTCCTTATCTAGGAACGGGAGCCGCGGACGAGATCGAGCCGCTGAGCGAAAAGATCCTGGCGCGGCGCACCGGATTGGCCGGAGCCATCGCGCGCTTTCACGAATGGATGGCCGATCCGGAATCCCCCGTGCGTGCGATCCGCCATCAGCCGGCGCGCGCGGGCGTCTACGCCGATTTCCCCACGGCGATGGCGCCCTCGTTGAAACAATCGCTGGCGACGCGCGGCATTCACCAGTTGTATTCCCATCAGGCACAAGCGCTGGAACATGCGGAAGCGGGTCGCAACGTGGTGGTGGTAACGCCAACGGCCAGCGGCAAGACGCTGTGCTACAACTTGCCGGTGTTAAATCGATTGATTGCCGATCCAGCGGCTCGGGCGTTGTATTTATTTCCGACGAAGGCGTTGGCCGAGGATCAATTGCAGCAATTCCAGGCCGCGGTGGATGCGATGGGCGGCTCTGCATCAGGAAAAGATCTGCGAGCCTTCACCTACGACGGCGACACGCCGCAGGACGCGCGCCGCGCGATTCGCGAACGGGCCAATGTGGTGCTGACGAATCCCGACATGCTGCATGCGGGGATTTTGCCGCATCACACAAAGTGGGCGAAGGCGTTCGAGAACCTGCGCTACATCGTGATCGACGAGTTGCATTCCTATCGCGGCGTCTACGGGAGCCATGTCGCGAATTTGCTGCGCAGACTGAAGCGTATCTGCGAGTTTTACGGATCGTCACCACAATTTATTTGCTGCTCGGCGACGATTGCGAATCCGAAGGAACTGGCGGAATCCCTCACGGGATCTTCGTTCGAGTTGGTGGCGGAAAACGGCGCGCCGTCGGGCGATAAGTACGTGGTCTTCTACAATCCTCCGGTGGTGAATCGTGCGCTGGGAATTCGCAAAGGCTACCTTGGCGAGACGCGGCGCATTGCGCGAGAGCTTCTGGATCGCGGCCAGCAGACGCTGGTGTTTGCGAATTCAAGGCTTGCGACAGAGCTCCTATTGACGTATTTGAAAGACGATCACCCGGGCGTGCGCGGTTATCGCGGCGGCTATTTGCCGAAAGAACGCCGGGATATCGAACAGAAGCTGCGTGATGGCGAGATCCGCGCGGTGGTCTCGACAAACGCGCTGGAGTTGGGCATCGACATTGGATCGCTCGATGCCGTGGTGATGGCCGGATACCCGGGGACCATTGCATCCACGTGGCAGCGCGCGGGCCGTGCAGGACGTCGGCAAACCACGTCGCTCGCGGTGATGGTGGCGTCGAGCGCGCCGCTCGATCAGTACATCATCGAACATCCGGAGTATTTTTTCGAGCGTCCGCCGGAGCACGCGCGCATCAACGCGGACAACCTCGAGATCCTGCTGAATCATTTGAAATGCGCGGCGTTTGAGTTACCGCTGCGCGATGGTGAGAAGTTCGGGACGCGCGACATCGGCGAAATGTGCCAGTTCCTGGCGGATCTCAAGTTGCTACACAAATCCGCCGGATCCTGGCACTGGACCTCGGACACGTATCCGGCCGATGCGATCAGCCTGCGATCTATTTCAAGCGACAACTTCGTGGTGGTGGATATTACGGGAGATCATCGCATCATCGCGACGGTTTCGTTTACGGACGCACTGACGGCGCTGCACGAGAAAGCGATCTACTTGCACGAGGCCCGGCAGTATCAAGTGGAACGCTTCGACTATGAGGGTCGCAAGGCGTACGTGCGCGCGATCGACTCGGACTATTTCACCGATGCGATCGATTACACGCAAGTGAAAGAGCTCGAAGAATTCGAATCGGCTCCGCTCAAGGCATCGGCGAAGGCGGCTCACGGAGACGTCCGACTAAACCGGCAGATTGTGGGCTGGAAGAAGGTGAAGTTTTACACGATGGAAAACGTCGGGTCGGGCAGCCTTTCCATGCCGGAGCAGGAAATGCACACGACGGCATTCTGGCTACACTTTCCCGAGGCATTTCTGGCGCGGTTCGCGGATTTGACGCCGACGGAAAAGCAAGCGGGCTTGGTCGGCACGGCTGCGTTGTTGCGCACGGTGGGATCGCTCGCGGTGATGTGCGATCCGCGAGATCTTGGCGTATCGATTACGGAAGCGATTGCCGGGGGACTCGCAACGTTCGAGCCGAATCTGTATCTTTACGACAACTATCCCGGAGGCATAGGGCAAAGCGCGGCGCTATTCAAGCTGCGTCAACGGCTTTTGGAAGGCGCGGCAGAGCTCGTGGGCGCGTGCCCTTGCGAAGCGGGATGTCCGGGATGTGTGGGGCCGATTGGCGAAGTGGGCGAGCGCGGGAAAGAGATCGCGAGTAGGATTTTGAACGCGTTGCTTGGCAGATAGTTCAGACCACATAATTCAGACCACGCAGTTGAGTGGTTCGATACCGCGGCGTAGACGATCAATGTTGGCGGCCACGGCCACAGCGATTTCTTCGTACGACTGGTCCGTGACTCCCGCAACATGCGGCGTGGCGATCACGTTTGGCAGCGCGAGGAGCGGATCGTCAGGAGAAATAGGCTCGTCCCAATAGACGTCAAGCCCGGCTCCGCCGAGATGTCCACTCGAGAGCGCGTGGTAGAACGCGTCGTAGTCGATCAATCCTCCACGAGCCGCGTTGACGACATACGCGCCCTTGGGTAAAGAGCGCAGCGCTGCTTCATCAATGGTCCCGCGGGTTTCCTGTGTCATGCGCGAACAGATGACGAGAATGTCCGTTTGCGCGAGCGCTGCCGCGCGGTCCGCAACGGAGCAGCAAGCTTCCAGTTGAAGTTCCGCGATCTTTTGGGCGGTGGGCTCGCGTGAGATGCCGATGAGGCGGACGTTGAAATTCCACAACCGCTGAGCGGTGGCGCGAGCAATCGCGCCGAGCCCGTAGAGACACACGGTTTGTCCGGCAAGCATCCTACCGGCTGGAATGCCGAGCAAGCCTTTGCGCACGTTGTCCTGACACCGAGGAAGCTCGCGCAACAGAGCAAGCAGCAATAAGACCGTATGTTCGGCAACGGAATCGGCGTTGTTTCCGGTGGCGGGAACGTTGGCCACGCGTATGCCCTTGCTGCGTGCGGCTTCGAGGTCCACGCCTTCGAGTCCCGCACCCCACTGCTGCACCAGACGAAACGTGCCGGCCTCCATCACAGCGCGATCAATGCGCGACATCAAAGGGATCACAACATCGGCGCCGGGCACGGCGTCCCGGAGCGCGGAACGTTCGCAGAAGACGATTTCATCGTCAGTCAATTTGGGGGCCAGACGACGGCGCGCTTCGGGAAAGGTATCTCCTGCAAAGAGAATGCGCATGTTTAGGCATTGTATCGGATGCCCTCCTGCGGCACTACAAATGAAATAGCGCTGCAGATTATTGCAGGATGGGGAGCAGTTGATAATCCGGCGATACGTAAAGGCTGCCTTGCGTGGTGCCTTCGGGCGCAATGTTCTTCAATTCGTTTGCGAGCTCGCGCGAAGAACCTCCGCGGAGCGCCTTATCGAAGGCGCGGAATACGCGGCGCACTTGATCTCCGCTTTCGTGGACGAACTCCAGGCGCCAGTGGCGGATGCCTGCGCGTTTCCACGTATCGAGATGCGCACTGGATTCCTGCGCTTCGGCGCCGAAAACAGTATTGCGGCAACCGACATCGGCCAACAGAGGATGCGAGCGTCCGGCGTGATCTTTCAATTCGACGCGATGGGTTTCGCACGGGCGTCCGCAATCGCGATAGCTTGTGCCCGTGGAAAGAAAGCGGCAGAAGACGCAGTGCTCGGTGTGGAAGACGGGCAGGTGCTGGTAGGCGACCACCTCCATGCGATCGCCGCCGGTGTGATGCGCAAGTTCGGCAATTTGCGCGGCGTTGAGGTCGTGCGCGGGGGTGATGCGTTCCACGCCCATCGCCAGGAACATATCCGCCGCCACCGAATTCGCGGCGTTCAAGCTGAAATCGCCAATCAGGGGCGCGTGCTCGATGGCCTGCAGAGCATCGAGCAATCCAGCGGGGCGCACCAGGATGGGGCAATCGAGACTGACTAAGAAGTTCAGAATGCGTGACTCGCCGGGCTTCATCACGCGAGGGCTGGCGACACGCGCGGCAATGCCCTGTTGCTTCACGCGTTCAATGGATGGACGGAGTCCGTAGAAATCGAGGTAATCCAGCGTAATGCTTGCCGGTGCGAGATCGAGCGCGGCTTCGAGTTGCTCCGGCGTGCGGACAAGAATGTGAAGCTGCGGAGCTGCGGCGTCTTTCTGCACGGAATCCGGCGTCTGCAAATGCGCCAGTACGTCGTTCGGATCACGGATCTCCGCCGAAGGTTCGCGAAGTTGCTCGGCTTGCAGCAGCTCCACGGCCTCGCGGCGCAGCTGATTCAGCACAGACACTGGCGCGAAGGGCGAGCCGTCCACCTCGAGATGAATTTCGCCGAGCTCATACGGCGTGCCGCCGAGCCGCCCGAGTTGATCGCGTAAAAGGTCGGCCAGATTTCCCCGGGCATTTCCTGAACCGCGCGCATTTCCTGAATCGCGTGCTTTGCCCGAATCGCGTGCTTTGCCCGAATCGCGTGCTTTGCCCGAATCGCGTACTTTGCTCGAATCGCGAGCGGGCTCCAACGCGGCTTCGGTTTCCACGCGAACCTGGATCTCGGGATAAGCTGCGAGCGTCCACTCGGCGGAAAGCGGTTCGCCAACGTGAGCGCGTACGCGAACATCGACACGTTGCCGTGCCACCGGCGTTGTCGCCTGCGTAAATTTGCGAGCCGCGCGATCTACATCGGGATCGTGCGTGCGCCAGACGACGTCTCCGGCGCGAATCCTGCGAGTTTGAATCGCGCCGCGACCAAAACCGAGCTCGATGCCGCCGCTGCGTCCTTCGACGACCTCGAAAACGCGGCCGCCCTCTTCGGGCTCCTCGGGACTGCGCCAATCCGCGGCATCGAACACGAGGCCGTCCCCGGCCTTGAGAGGAGCCAGCCGATGTTCGCGGCTCGGCTTGAGAATCACGCGATCGCCTTCGGTGCGCAGCACGACGCCCACGCGGACGCCGCGATGGCGCGGGGCGCGGCCCGTCACAACAGCCTGATGATTTGTGCCCGTGAGGAAGTGCGCCCCGAGTCCACGGGAATAAACCTGTTCGAGCTGCAATTCTTCCTGCGGATCGGGCGCGGGATTCTGCCCGGCCAACACCGCGTCGACTGCTTCACGATAGGCTTTCGTGGTGAGGGCGACATACTCGGCGTCCTTGTAACGGCCCTCGATCTTCAACGCCGCGACGCCCATCGCCATGAGCTCGGGCACTTGGCGTAGCGCGTAGAGATCGCCGGGAGAGAGCAGATAGCGCGCATCACCCAGCGGCTGAAGCTCTCCATCCACCATCAGCTCGTAGGGCAAGCGGCAGGCTTGCGCGCATTGGCCTCGATTGGCGCTGCGTCCACCCCAAGCTTCAGACGAAAGACATTGGCCGGAGTACGCGACACACAACGCGCCGTGCACGAAAATTTCGAGATCGCACGTGGTTTCCGCCGCGATCTTGCCGATTTCTTCGAGCGAGAGCTCGCGCGCCAAGGTTACGCGATCGGCACCCAGACGTTGGGCGAGCTGCACGCCGCGCACGTCGGTCACACTCATCTGCGTGCTGCCGTGGATCTCCATGTGCGGAGCGATCTGGTGCGCAAGTTTCACGGCGGCGTAGTCCTGCACGATGACGCCGTCTACGCCGGCTTCGGCAATCGCTCCCAGGACTCTGGCGGCTTCGGCGAGCTCGTGCTCGAAGATCAGCGTATTGAACGTGACGTAGCCCTTCACGCCGCGCCCGTGCAGTGTGCGCATGGCTTCGTGCAGTTCTCCCAGTTCAAAGCCGGTTTTCGCGCGCGCGGTGAAATGCCGGAGCCCGAAGTAGACACCATCGGCACCGGCTTCGATCGCGGCATGGAGTTGGGGCCAGTGGCCGACGGGGCTTTTGACCTCCGGTCTGCGAAACTCGCCGGGCTTGCGTAGTGGGGACGTCATTCCTTGTCGTCTATTATTTCTGTGTCGCGCCGACCGAGATATACGATCCGGTTTGCACTTTGTCGATGCCCACGTCGATCGAACGCTTGGGGCTCGAAGCTTCGGCGTGAATATTCGTTTCGTCGCCGCTGGGACGGCGCGTTTCGACCTTAAATCCACTGGAGCGCAAGCCTCGCTCGAAATAATCCGCGATGGCCGCGGGAGCATCCTTCGATTGGAACGCGAAGCCGTAGTTGAGTTCGCCTTCCGTTTCACGCGTGCGGATGTTGGTGAGCTCGGCTCCCGGATAACGGGGGATCCACGCGAAACTGTTGGTCCCTTCGGAGGAAGGCGCGCTGGAACGGAAGTTCGGCACGACCGGCACTTTCTTTGCAGGCTTGCCTTCGCGGATCACGATATACAACATGAGCCCAAGCATGCCCAGACTCAGAAGGATACGAACCAGCGGATTGCCGCGGCGGATAGGTGTTGTCGTCTTCATCATGGAACCGAAAAGAAAAGAACCAGCGGGGAGCGGCGCTTTGGCGGCTGTGCCGTTGGAACATCCACTCTCTTTCTAGATTAGCTGGGCCGCATCTGAAGTTGTGGGCCGATTTCCCAAGTAACGGCGATTGCCCGCGCCCCGGTCGAGCGGCGCCACATTGCCTCGCCAACTTTGATATGCTCTTTCAAGCTAGAAATATGGCCAATTCGCTAGGGTCGAATGGCACAAAGGGGCAATATGAAGAGATTTCTTGGCAGATTCGCTCTGTTCGTTTTCGCGTGTGCCACCGTCTGGGCGCAGGGCACCGCGCAGATCCACGGCACCATCAATGACACTACGGGCGCAGCGATTCCGGGCGCCGAAGTGAAGGCTACGCAAACGGAAACGGGAGCCTCGCGCTCCGCCACAACTGGCGCCGACGGCGGATATGTTATCCCCGCGCTGCCCGTTGGTCCTTATAAGATCGAAGTCGGCAAGCAAGGTTTCGCGACTGCGGTGCAGTCCGGCGTCGTGCTGCAGGTCAATGGCGATCCGCTCATCGATATTTCCCTCAAGATCGGACAAGTCTCCGAGCAGGTAAACGTTGAAGCCAACGCGGCGCTGGTCGAAACCCGTAATTCGGGCGTCGGCTCCGTGGTCGAAACGCAACGAATTCTCGAATTGCCGCTGAACGGCCGTCAGGTGGCCGATCTGGTAACGCTCAACGGCGGCGCGGTGCAAACCGGCACCACGGACACGCGCATCTTTAGCGGTCGCCCGATGATCTCCATCGCCGGTATGGCTTCGCTGCCGCTCGGCGGCGGCCAAGTCGATTGGGTCATGGACGGCACCAGCCACTGGGACTTTATGTCCGGCACCACGATGCCCATCGCCATGCCTGACGCCATGCAGGAGTTTAAGGTCGAAACCAGCGGTCTCGCGGCTGCGCGCGGCAACAACGCGTCGGTGGAAATGGTGATGCGCTCGGGAACGAATTCGTTCCACGGCAATGCGTTTGAGTTCCTCCGTAACGGCGGCTTCGGCAGCGCGGCGGATTACCGCATTCTTCCGAGCCCCACCTCGACGCCCCCGGTGGCGCAGAACTCTTATAAGCGAAATCAGTTCGGCGGCACCATCGGCGGACCGATCGTGAAGAACAAGTTGTTTTTCTTCGGCGGCTATCAAGGCACCACGCAGCGCAACAATCCCGGCAACAGCACGGCGGTGATCGCCACGGCCGACATGATCAAGGGCGACTTCACCAAATACGAGACCGCCGGTTGCGGACGCCCGGCACCGCTCGCGGCTCCGTTCGGAACCAACGGCTTCGCGGCAAACACGGTGGATCCCGCCCTGCTCTCGGCTCCGGCCGTTTATATCTCCAACGCGTTCCTAAAGAGCGCGCAGAGCGTCGGCGCCAATCCGGATGCTTGCGGCAACGTCGTATATAACACGCCGTTCTACCAGAACAACACGGAGTACGAATTCAAGATCGATTACACGATCAACGACAAGCACTCCATGTTCCTGCGCGATCTCTATAGCAAGGAACATCAGCCGACGTTGACCGATGTCTCCAACAACCTCTTGCTCTCTGCAAACACCGGTTTCGACACGCCGTCTTATTCGTATGCGTTGGGCGAAACGTGGGTGGTCAGTTCCACGATGGTGAATTCGGCCCGCCTCGGCTTCACGCGTATCAATGCCACTCGGCTTTCGAACGACTTCTTCAATTACTGCACCGCCGGCGTCCAGAATTTCTGGTGCGGCGAAAACAAGCAGCAGTTCGGAGCGCTGCTCATCGTGAACGGTTACTCGGCCGGCGTGAACTACTCGGATCCTCCGCCGAACGGGGGCGGGTCCTGGTATCGCAGCGCCAACTATATCGCCAACGACGACATTACTTGGGTCCGCGGCGCGCACCAGCTGTCCTTCGGTGGATCCGTCTCCAACGGACGCTTTACCTCGCGCAACAACTTTGCGAGCAACGGACAGTTCAACTTCACGGGTCTGAACAACTTCCTGATCGGCCACGCGTCGCAGATGCAGGACGGCTTGCCGAACACGCAATCCATGCACGAAACGTTCTTCGACCTGTATCTGACGGACACATGGAAGGTCTCTTCGAGATTGACCGTCAACGCCGGCATCCGCTGGGAGCCGTATCTCCCGATCACGGTACCCACGGGCGTGATCTTCAACTTCGATCTGACCCGCTACGTCGCGGGCACGAAGAGCACCCAGTACGTGAACGCACCTCCGGGGTTCTACTATCCGGGCGATCCGGGCTTCCCTGGAAAAAGCGGCGAGTATAGTCAGTGGGCGAACTTTGCCCCGCGCCTTGGCGTCGCATGGGATCCGTTCGGCGATGGCAAGACGTCGATCCGTTCGTCCTACGGCTTCGGCTACGCGTTCGTTCCTGGCCTGACGCGCGAAGATCAGCAGGGACAGGATCCGTGGGGCGGCCGTCAGATTCTGACGAGCACTCCGAACGGAACCCCCGGCGGTTTGGGCTACGTGAACTTCACGAATCCCTTCGGAACCAGCGTGAATCCGTATCCGTACGACATCGGCAACAAGAACCTGACGTTCACTCCGAACGGTCTGTTTGCGACAACTCCGTACAACACACCGTCGCCGACGTATTCCACCTGGAACTTTGCGATTCAGCGTCAGATCGGCAACCCGTGGTTGGTATCTGCCACCTATATGGGCAGCAAAGTTTCGCACCTGTATATCAGCGTCGCCGAAAACTACGGCGTAGCGGCTCCGGGAGCGACGGCGGCCAATCTCGCAACTCGCCGCTATCTCGCGACGCTGAACCCCAATTCCGGTTATTCGTTCTCCAACGTGATGAACTGGAATGCGGGCGGCAATCAGCACTATGAAGGATTGTTGCTTTCCGCCACGCGCCGCTTGGCCAACCACTACAGCGTGAGCGGCAACTGGACCATCTCGCATTGCATCGGCCAGGTCCTCGGTTACAACACCAAACCGGAACAGACCAGCACGGATCCGATCAACTACAACAAGGTCGGCAACTGCGACAGCGACCGTCGCAACGTCTTCAACGTAACGGCTGTGGCGGAAACGCCGAAGTTCGCCAACCGCGCAATGAAGCTCGCCGCTTCCGATTGGAAGATTTCGGGCATCTACAAATTCACCTCCGGCACACCGATGATGATCCAGGATGGCACGGACGTTTCGGCATCCACCATCAATCACCAACAGCCGGACTTGATCAACCCCAGCGGCGTGTATACGGGCCAGTCTTGCGGCGGTTGCTTCTACTTGAACAAGTCGGCCTTCGCGCCCCAGGCCGCAGTCAACGGCGTGATTCCCTACACCGGGAACCTCGGCTGGAACAGCATCACTGGCCCCACGTACTGGGACCTCGATGTTGCCATGTCCCGCGTGTTCCGCATCACGGAGCATCAGAATATCGAGCTCCGCGCGGATGCATTCAACCTGTTCAATGCTTTCGTGGCGCAGATGGCTGCGGACGTGACTCCCGGCTCCGGGCGCTTTGCCACGAACTTCGGCAACCCCGCCACGGGCCCCGGTTTCGCGCTGATCAACAACAATCAGTTCGGCCAGATCCTGGGCGCCTATCCGACGCGCAAGATCCAGTTTGCGCTGAAGTATTCGTTCTAAGAAACATTCGTAGGGAAGCGGGCGGTCGGTGCTTCGGCATCGGCCGCCTTTTTCTTTTGACGGGGATACGAGGGGCAATCCATTCCCCTCCATGCTTCGTATAAGATTTAGAGGTTGGATCGACTCTTGTTTAAGTTGCGACTCATACAACTGATTCCCGCTGTACTGTTCTATGCACTGTTCCAAGTTGTGCTGCGGCGTGAGGACGACCCGGACCTTGTGCGTCGTCTCAAAGCGCGCGAGCCCAAGGCCATGGCCGATCTCTACCAGCGCTGCGGACGGCTGGCCTACTCGGTGATCCTGCGCATCGTGCGAAATGTTGGCGTCGCCGAAGACCTCACGCAGGAGACATTCCTGCGCGTGTGGAATCGCGTGGGGTCCTTCGATAGCGAACGCGGCGCGCTCACGCCGTGGGTGCTGACGGTGGCGCGCAATCGCGCGATCGATCACGTCCGTTCGCAAGACGGGAAGCTCGAAGCCAACGCAGTGGATCTGGATCGCCTGGAGCGTCCGGGGCTGTTCATGGATCTGGACACCAGTGCATTGACGATCGACAGGGCGCGTCGATTGAAGAGCGCGCTCGAAAAGCTGACCGCGAATCAAAGGACGGTCATTGAGCTGGCATACTACGAAGGCATGTCCCACACGGAGATGGCCGAGCGCCTCCAGCAGCCGTTAGGCACCGTGAAAACGTGGACCCGCTCCGCACTGCAGGTGCTGCGATCCGAACTGAGCGAGGCGGCCGTAGCATGAACTGCGAAGAGTTAAAGGATATGTTCGAGCTCTACGCGCTCGGCGTGCTGGACGACGGCGAGAAATCCGAAATCGACGCGCATCTGGCCCGCGACTGCAAGGAATGCAAACGGAGCCTCGCCCATGCCATGGCCTTCAACGCCGTGCTGTTGAGCATCGGTCCCGAAGAGGCGCCCAGCAAGCGCTTGAGACATCGCCTGCTGGCATCCATCGGCTATGAGAGACCAGGCTGGTTCTGGGCCGGAGCCTTGGCTGCCGCGCTGATGCTGGTGCTCGCCGTGTGGCTTGGGACGCAAGAGCGCGAACGCTCGAATCAGCTCGCCGATGCGCGCAAAGAATTGCTGCAGGTCACCGGAGAACGCGATCGCCTGAATCAAGCTGCCCAGTTTTTGTCCGATCCCGAAACGCGCCCGGCCAGCTTCGGTAAAGGGCAGAGCGCGCCGCGGCGCGGGTATGTGTTCCTGCATCCGCAACTCGGCGTGATGCTAATCGCCTCGAATCTTCCGGCAGCGGGTGCGGGCAAGGCGTACGAGATGTGGGTGATCCCGAAAGTCGGCGCTCCCCGTCCGGCAGGGCTGTTCCAGTCCGATGGCATGCGGGGATTGCACCTCCTGACAGGTCCGTTGGATTTGGACGCCCTGAAAGCGGTCGCCGTAACACTGGAACCAGCAACGGGATCAGCCATCCCCACCACCGTGCCGATTATTGTGGCTGCGGCTGGTTCGTAAAACGCGAAAACTTACTTCGCGTCACGGACCGGCTTCAACGGATTGCTCGGCGTGCCCACGGGATAGGCCGGCGGCTTCGGAGTATTCGCATTCACCGCACGCAACGCGTCGGTCGAAGGCAACGTCGAAGAATCCCATCCTCCGCCCACCGCTTTGACGAGATCCACGGCCGCTACCACGCGGCGCTGCAAGATTCCGATGGCGGTGAGCTGATTGCCAAGCGCGATATTCTGCGTCGTTATGACATTGACGTAGGAATCCGTTCCCGCCTTGTAGCGATCCAGCTCCAAACTCAAGGATTCTTGCGAGGCCTTGACGGCTTGATCCTGAACCACGGCCTCCTGGGCAAGGTAGTGCAGGCTGGAAAGATCGTCCTCCACTTCCTGAAATGCGGCAAGAACGGTTTGCCGGTAGGAAGCGGCGGTTGCATCATAGGCGGCCTCTACGTTTTGCATCGTAGCGCCACGGCGGCCGAAATCGAAAAGAGTTTGCGTAATCGAAGGCCCGGCGGACCGGCTGCGGCTGGCGAACGTAAAGAGATTCGCGAGATCCGTGGTCAGAAAACCGACGCTCGCGGAAAGAGTCAGCGTGGGATAGAACGCCGCCTGCGCCAGTCCGATATTGGCGTTCGCGGCGGCAACTTGGCGTTCCGCGGAGGCGATGTCGGGACGACGCTCCAGCAGGCGCGAGGGCAGCGCAACCGGTATGGGAGGAGGAGGTCCCGCGATTCGGTTGGCCGTGATCGTCAACGCAGATGCGGGTTGTCCCGTGATGGTGGCGATCGCATGCTCGAGTTGGGCATGCGCGACGCTCAGGTCCGTGCGCTGCGCTTGCGCGCCAGCGAGCTGCGCTTGAGCCAGCGCGATATCGCTGCGCGAGGCAACGCCGAATTTGAAGCGATCCGAAGCCAGCTGCACGTTCTTCTCGTAGGCCTCAATCGATTGCTTCAAGACGTCCTGTTGCATTTCATTGGCCGCAATCGCGAAATAATCCGTGGCAAGAAGCGTCTGCTGCGCGAGCCGGACGTTTTCAACTAGTGCGGCGCTGGCCTGCGCACTCGCCGTGGATCCCTCGACAGCAGTGCGTACACGACCCC
The DNA here is from genome assembly GCA_903892565.1 of uncultured Acidobacteriia bacterium. GTDB lineage: Bacteria > Acidobacteriota > Terriglobia > Bryobacterales > Bryobacteraceae > Palsa-187. Next base: position 18,794 of record CAITIX010000299.1, on the reverse strand, counting down.
AGAAATCGGGTTCCCATGAGGCGGCCGCTCCCAATGAGAACGTCTGACTGTTTCCGCCACCGCGGACTGCATTGGTCCCGGCGTCGGTTTGCGAGATCGAAGGAGTGGAACCGATCACCGGATAATAATTCGCGTGATTGAGATTCACGATGGCGCGTGCTTGGCGGTACTGTGCCTCCGCCTGCTTGATGTTCTGGTTGTTGACGCTGACCATTTCTTCCAAACGATTGAGTTCGGCGTCGCCGAACATCTCCCACCAATTGCCTTTTAGGAGATCGTCGCTCGGCGTAGCCATCTGCCACTGGTCATTGCCCGCAAGTTCTTTCAACGCAGGCGGGGTTTGTGCAACCGGGCGCTGGTATTTAGGCCCAATCATGCACGAAGAACAAAGGAGAGATGCAGCAAGGGCTACACCTAGAGAACGTCTCGTCATTGAAGTGCCAATCTCCGAATCATTGCCCATTCCCGTTAGTCGCCGCTTTGTGGAAGACCGCCTGGAATCAGGAATCCAGGGCGGTTCGTGTACTTCGGTTGGCGCCGCTCGAAATAGCGCCGGATGCGATCCATGTAGAGGTAGATGACGGGCGTCGTAAACAACGTGAGCATTTGGCTCACGGCGAGGCCACCCACAATTGCGATTCCCAGCGGCTTGCGAAGTTCCGCGCCCGCGCCCCAGCCCAAGGCCATCGGCAGGCCGCCAAACAGAGCGCACATCGTCGTCATCATGATGGGACGGAAGCGTAGCAAGCACGCCTGATAAATGGCGTCGCGCGCATTCAAGCCCTCATTGCGCTCGGCAGCGAGAGCAAAATCGATCATCATAATGGCGTTCTTCTTGACGATTCCGATGAGCAGAATGATTCCAATCATTCCAATGATGTCCAGGTTGCTCTTGAAGAGGACCATCGCCATCAGTGCTCCGACGCCAGCCGAAGGCAATGTCGAAATGATAGTTAGAGGATGAATGAGGCTTTCGTACAACATCCCCAAAACAATATAGACGGCAAGCAAAGCGGTGCCGATCAAAATAGGCTGATTCTTCAGTGAGTCTTGATACGCTTGCGCGGTTCCTGCAAATTTTCCCGCCAATGTGGCGGGCATGCCCATATCGATTTCCGCGCGATTGATCGCCGCGACGGCATCGCTGAGCGGGGTGTTTTCTGTCAGGTTGAACGAATACGTGGTCGCGGGAAACTGCCCTTGGTGCGGCAGAGAAATCGGAGTGAGGCCCTGCGTAAAGTGCGCGAACGTGGACAAAGGAATCGACGTCCCTTTGGGCGTCTGCACGTAAATGGTTTTGAGGAAGTCAGGACTCTCCCACCATTGCTGCTCCAACGCCAAGACAACGTGATACTGGTTGATCGATTTGTACATCACGGAGACCTGGCGTTGGCCGAACGAATCGTACAGCGCCGCATCGACGGCTTGCGCGGTCAGGCCGAGCCGGGAGGCCGTATCGCGATCGATCGTGACGTTCGACGATAACCCGGAATTTTGTTGATCGTTCGTGACATCCGTAATTTCAGGCAGATCATAAAGCCGGTTCAGCAGGCGCGGCGCCCAAACCGACAGGGTTTGAAAATCGGGAGCCTGCAGCGTGTATTGATACTGCGCGTTGGAAATACGCCCGCCGATGCGAATATCCTGGCTATTTTGCAAAATTAGAACAGCGCCCGGAACCCCGTTGGTCTTGCGTCGAATGCGAGCAACGACCTGATCCGACGTACTCTGCCGAACCCCCACGGGCTTCAACTGAACATTGATGTTGGCGTTGTTGCCGCCGAACCCGCCACCACTGGTGCCGGCGACCATGGTGACGGTGTCGACGTCGGGATCGGCATGCACCTGTTGTTCGAACCACTTCGCTTTCTCCACCAGAGCCTGGTATGAGATGTGCTGCTGGCCCACCACAATTCCATTGAGCCTGCCGCTGTCCTGCTGCGGGAAGAATCCCTTCGGCACCTTGACGTAGAGGTACACATTCACGCCCACCGTGGCGAGCACAATAAACAAGACGGCGGCGGGATAATTCAGCGCCATATCGAGCGCGGCGCCATACGTGGAAATAATCCAGCGATAGAACTTTTCCGTCTGGTTGTACAGATACCCGTGTTGACGGTGTTCCCTCAGCAGCCAGGCGCACATCATTGGCGTGGCGGTCAAGGAAATCACCATGGAGATTGTGATCGACACGGAAAGGATCACCGCAAACTCGCGAAACAGACGCCCGACAATCCCACTCATCATCAAAATGGGGATGAAGACGGCGATCAGCGAGATGCTCATCGATAACACGGTGAAGCCGATCTCTTCGGCGCCTCGCAGGGCGGCCGCCATCGGCTTCATTCCGTTTTCCATGTGGCGCGTGATGTTTTCGATCACGACGATCGCATCATCCACCACGAATCCGGTGGCGATGGTCAGCGCCATCAGGGACAAATTATCCAACGTATAGCCGATCAAGTACATCGCACCAAACGTCGCAATAATCGATACCGGAACGGAAATGCTGGGGATGAACGTCGCCCATCCGTTGCGCAAGAAGACGAACACGACGAGAATCACGAGCCCGATCGAGATCACCATGTTGCGCTGGCCGTCCTTCAAAGACGCCTGCGTAGTGAGCGTACGATCACTGGCAATTTTGAATTGCACCGAGGGTGGAAGTTGCGCCTGGAATCCGGGCATCAGCGCCTTGATCCGCGCCACCGTCTCGACGACGTTCGCGCCGGGTTGACGATTGATGGAGATTTGCACCATCGGCCTGTCGTTCACCAACGCGTAGTTCCGGATATCTTCGTTACCGTCGACAACGCGCCCGAGATCCGACAGACGAACCGGCGCGCCGTTGCGGTAAACAACCACCAGGTCTTTGTAGTCCTTCGCCGTAAACAGCTGATCGCTGGAATAAATCGGCACCTGAACATCCTGGTTCGCAAAAGAGCCCTTGGGCCGATTGGCGTTGGAGGACTGCAGGAACGTGCCGATTTGGTCGAGCCCCACGTTGTAGCGGGAGAGCGGTTGTGGATTGACTTCCACGCGCACCGCCGGCAGCGAACTCCCACCCACCGTGACCTGTCCGACGCCATTCACCTGCGACAACTTCTGCGCGAAGATCGATGAGGCGATATCGTACAACTGCGGCCGGGGAACGACGTCCGACTCCAGTGTCAGCACCAAAATCGATTGTTCCGCCGGATTGATCTTGCGGTACTTGGGGAGCGAAGGCAAATTAGCCGGAAGGAATCCAGCAGCGGAATTGATCGCTGCCTGCACTTCGCGCGCGGCGGCATTGATGTCGCGATTGAGATCGAATTGAATCGTAACGGAGGCGGAGCCTACGGAACTGCGGGACGTCATTTCCGTAATCCCCGCAATACGCGTGAATTGTTTCTCGAGTGGCGTGGCCACCGAAGCCGCCATGACCTCGGGGCTGGCGCCGGGAAGATTGGCGTTCACGAAGATGGTTGGGAAATCCACTTCAGGCAGAGCGGAAACCGAAAGCTGCGTGTACGCGATGGCCCCGGCCAAGGTCAGCGCGATCAACAGCAGCGTGGTGGCGACCGGTCTCTGAATGAATGGCTTTGAAATACTCATGGTCGTTAGCTCCGCGTCAATTCCGGCACGGAATTCATTTCGTCCAGCCGCTCGGATCCGACACGGCGGCCAACCCAGGCGGAAATTCTACCGAAGAACAGGTAAATCACGGGCGTGGTGAACAGCGTCAGCACCTGACTCACCAGCAGTCCTCCGATGATGCAGATGCCAAGTGGCTTGCGCAATTCGCTGCCGACGCCGCTACCGAAGGCCAGTGGCACGGCGCCCAGCAGAGCGGCCATCGTGGTCATCATGATGGGACGAAAACGCAGCAAGCACGCTTGATAAATCGCCTCCTCCGGCGATTTACCCTCGTTGCGCTCCGCTTCGAGCGCAAAATCGATCATCATGATGGCGTTTTTCTTCACGATGCCAATGAGAAGAATGATGCCGATCAGAGCAATAACATCAAGATCCATCTTGAAAAGAACCAGCGCGAGGATCGCACCGACACCGGCCGACGGTAATGTCGAAAGAATCGTAATGGGATGAATGAAGCTCTCGTACAGCACGCCGAGCACAATATAAACGGTCACAATCGCGGCGAGGATCAGTAGCGATTCATTGGCGAGCGACGATTCAAACGCACGCGCCGTGCCCTGGAATGCCGGCTCAATGCTGGCGGGCATGCCCAGTTCCTTGGTGACCTGTCTGATGCGCGCGACCGCCGCCCCGAGGGACGCGCCCGGCGCAAGATTAAAGGACATGGTCACGACCGGAAACTGGCTTTGGTGGTTGATCGTAATCGGCGAAGGAATCAGTTCGGGATGCACGAAGGAGCGCATCGGCGCGGGAGGCAGCGCCGCGGCTCCCGTGAGCGCGGTGTTGGTTCCAGCCAACGCCACAGTAGATGCGAGATTCGCCGAAGCGGATCCGATCGGCACGTACATACTCTGCAGCCCCTCTACGTTCTGCCGAAACTGCGGAGCCACTTCAAGGATGACGTGAAACTGATTGGTCTGCGTATAAATCGTAGAGACCTGACGTTGCCCGAAAGAATCGTAAAGTGCATCGTCGATATTCTGCGGCGTAATGCCCATGCGGCCGGCAGTGTCCCGATCAATCCTCACCAATACGCCCAGGCCGTTGTTCTGCTGGTCGCTGGCGACGTCAAGCAATTCCGGCAGCGCCTTCATTTTCTCCAGCAGACGCGGCACCCAGAGATCGAGCAGCGCTTTGTCCGGCGCGTCGAGCGTGTACTGATACTGCGTGCGGCTGATGCGATCTTCGACCGTGAGATCCTGCACCGGCTGCAAGAAGAGTTGAATCCCGGCGACATCGTTGCGCAGACGCGGCGTCAGGCGGCGGATCACGTCGAGCGCGGTCACGCCCTTGCGTTGCTCCACGGGCTTCAATGTGATTTGAATGCGGCCGCTGTTCATGGTGGTGTTGACGCCATCTGCGCCGATAAACGACGCGAGATTTTCCACCGCCGGATCCTTGCGGATCTCTTCCACTAAACGTCTCTGCAGCTGGGACATGGCAGGAAACGAAACTGTTTCCGGAGCTTGCGAGATGCCCAGGATGGCGCCCGTGTCCTGCACCGGAAAGAATCCTTTGGGGACGATGTCGTAGAGATAAACGGTGAGCCCGAGCGTCCCAAGGGCTACAAACAACGTTAACGTCTGATGACGCAGAACGACGCGAACCATGCTTCCGTAAAATTCGATTGTTTTTACGAAGCACATTTCCGACCATTGATATAACTTGCCTTGTTCGTGCTCGGGCTTGTGTTTCAAAATGCGCGCCGCCATCATCGGCGTGAGCGTCAGCGAAACAAAGGCCGAGAAAATAATCGTCACGGCGAGCGTAACGGCAAACTCGCGGAACAGACGTCCGACAATATCCGCCATGAACAACAGCGGGATCAACACGGCAATCAGCGACACGGTCAACGACACAATCGTGAAGCCAATTTCGGCGGAGCCCTTAAGCGCGGCCTCCATCGCCGTATCGCCCATTTCGAGATAGCGGGTAATGTTTTCGATCATGACGATCGCGTCGTCCACCACGAATCCGGTGGAAATCGTCAGCGCCATCAGCGACAAGTTATCCAGACTGTAGCCCAGCAGATACATCACGGCGAACGTGCCTACAAGAGAAAGCGGGACAGCAATGCCGGGGATGATGGTGGCCGAAGCGCTGCGCAGAAACAGGAAGATCACCATGACGACCAGCGCCGTGGTCAATAACAATTCAAATTCGACGTCTTCCACCGAGGCGCGGATGGTGATCGTACGATCACTCACGGTTCGCACGTTGACACCTTGCGGCAAGGAGGCCGTGATTTGCGGCAACAGCGCCTGCACCGTATCCACCACGCTAATGATGTTTGTGCCCGGCTGGCGCTGGATGTTCAGAATGATCGCGGGATCGTCATTCACCCACGCGGCGAGCTTCGTGTTTTCGGCGCCGTCGACCACTTTCGCGACATCGGAAACGCGCACGGGCGCGCCGTTGCGATACGCGATGATGATGGGCAAATACTGCGCGCCGGACTGCAACTGATCGTTGTCATTGATGGTCCACGCCTGATCCGGCCCATCGAAATTACCCTTCGCCTGATTGACGTTGGCGCTGGCCAAGGCGGAGCGCAAGGTCTCGAGGCTCATGCCGTAGGACGCAAGAGCCGTGGGATTGGCCTGTACGCGCACGGCGGGCCGCTGGCCTCCGCTGATGCTCACCAAGCCGACGCCGCGGAGCTGAGAAATCCTCTGCGCCATGCGCGTCTCCGCCAGTTCTTCCACTTTTGGCAGTGGGACGGTAGAGGACGTGATCGCCAGCGTCAGGATGGGCGCGTCGGCGGGATTCGTTTTACTGTATACGGGCGGAACGGGGAGATCCCTCGGCAGAAACGTAGTAGCCGCATTGATCGCCGCCTGCACTTCCTGTTCCGCGATATCGATACTGAGATCCAGCGAAAATTGCAGCGTGATGAGAGAGCTACCGAACGAACTGACCGACGTCATCTGCGTCAATCCCGGCACCTGTCCGAATTGCTTTTCGAGCGGAGCGGTAATCGAAGACGTGACAACCTCAGGGCTCGCACCCGGGTAGAAGGTCTGGATCTGCATGGTGGGATAATCCACCTGCGGCAGAGCCGATACGGGCAATTGCCGGAAGGCGACAAAACCAACCAGGACCACGCCCGCCATCATCAGCGAGGTGGCCACGGGCCGCAGGATGAACAGGCGGGACGGACTCACTGCGATCCGCCTCCGTCACTTTTCTTGAAGCTGCCATCGCGCTTCTTGAAACTGCCATCACCGCGCTTGCCGCTGCCGTCGCGCTTCTTGCCGCCGCCGTCTGCCGCACCGTCGCCCGTGCCAACGGTGGCATCGCCCCCGGCCTTGGCATCACCGCCGCCTTTGTCAGCGGCGCCTTTGTCACCGCCACCCTTGTTGCCGCCGCGGCCTTTGCCGCGTCCACGGCCACCGGCAGGGGCGGCATCCAGATTATCGAGCTCACCCGGCTTGCGAACACGCACCACGGCGCCTTCAATCAAACGATCGGTTCCGTCAACCACAACACGATCGGTATCCGCGATGCCGCCGACAATGTCCGAAACTTTATCGGTAGTCACGCCAACCTGAACGGTCTTCAAGTGCACTTTCGAGTCGTCGTCAACGACGTACACGAACGTACCCTGCTGGCCGTTCTGGATCGCTACGTTGGGCACCACCATCTGGTTCGTGAGCGTGTCGACCAACAGACGAATGTTGACGAATTGCTGCGGGTAGAGAGCATTATCCTTGTTGTCGAATACGGCTTTCAACTGCGCCGTACCAGTGGAGCTATTAATCTGGTTGTCCAGAGTGAGCAGCGTTCCCGACGCCAACTTCTTGGTATTGTCGCGATTGTAGGCGTCGGCAGGCAACTTCACGCCGCCGCGTAGTTTTTGGACGACCTGCGGCAGACTGTCTTCGGGAATCGTGAAGAGCGCCGTGATTGGCTGTAGCTGCGTGATCACAACCATGCCGCCTTGATCGTTGGCGTGCACGATGTTCCCTGGATCCACCAAACGCAAGCCCACGACGCCTGTGATGGGCGCCGTGATGTGGGCATACGTAATCTGCAGCTTGGCATTGTCGATGTTCGCCTGATCCTGCTTGATAGTGCCTTCCAGCTGGGAAACCAAAGCCGTCTGCGTGTCGAACTGCTGCTTGGGAATCGCATCCGTGGCGAGTGCGCCGCGATAGCGTTCCAAATCGAGCCGGGCATTGGCGAGCGTGGCGGAATCGCGGGCAAGCGTGGCTTCCGCTAACTGCAGTTGCACTTGATACGGCCGCGGATCGATATCGATCAACGTCTGCCCCTGCTGAACCTGATCGCCTTCTTTGAACATCACGTTCATCAACTGGCCGTCGACGCGCGATTTCACCGTGACCGTGTAGAAGGCCGTGACATTTCCCAACCCATTGAGATAGACAGGGATGCTGGAGCGTCCGACTTTTTGGACCACCACGGGCACAGGCCCCAATCCCCCAAAGCGGCCACCGCCACCGCCGCCCTTGCCTTTCCCGGCATTACCAGCCCCCCCTGCGGCGGGCGCGGCTGGCTGGCCGACCTTCCAGACCGTGTAGCCCGCAACTCCTACAATAATGAGCAGAAAGAGCAGCCACAGGAGCCCTCGCTTTTTCGGCTTCTTGGATTCGGACGACGTATCCGACGATGGGCCAGGACGTCCGGCACCGGTCAGCGATTCAGGAGAATTCATGTTTGTCATTACGGCCTATATTGATTGACTACACAGGGGGCGCATAGGTAACACACCCTCCCAGCGTGCTCGAAATTCGCAAGATTCGTGCGGCGGCGAGGCCACGTTTTCCGAGATGGAGTGACTCCATGATCGCCTCGTCGCGGTCATGGATCCATTCCCAGAAATGGTAACAAAGAGGCAAATGCTTTGTGTGAATGGGTCTTTACAGAAGCGAGGCTCGCTCACAATTAGCGCGACTTGGAGCGAACCGCATCCTGGCAACGTTTGTCGGTGAACACATCACGCTTGTAGCTCTGCGTGAGCTGGACGTCCCGGCTTTCCTGGATGATCGGATGCAGGCGCCCGCCGGCCTTTTGTACGGCGTCCTGGTCCGCGCGCATGACCCAGATATGCTTTTCGTCGTATTCCACGCGCAACGCCTCCCGGGGAACGTCGAGCGCCGTCCAGGACGGATGGAGCTTGGTGGCGTAATTCTTCGACTTGTCCCACCAATTGATCACCGCTGCGCGCTGGTAGCCAATCAGGACCGCCTCCGGAGTCTCGAAACAATAGTAATAATCGCTGGTTCCGAAAAAGCAGTTATTGCACAGCAGCGCCGCCTGATCCAGCAATCGGGCCTCGGTCTGCTTGCGCGGCGGGGCCTCGCCAAAACAAACACCGCAAGCCAATAGAAGCCCCAGGAAGGCAGTCAGAAGCGGGCAGCCGCGATAAGAAAGATAAGAATGAGATCGCATGATGGGGAAGTGATTCCGTGAAGAATAGCCCTTAAAAAAAGGACTCTATTTACCCTGCCCAGGTTACCGCAACCGCTCTAAAAGAAGGCAATCGCACGACCGGCAAAACCTACGCCGAACCACAGAAGCAACGAGGCGATGCCTCCGCCGAGCGCCGCTCCAGCGGATGGTTCTGCCTTCGTCAACCCGCGATTAAACGTAAACGTGAGAATCACGGCCAGCGCGAACAGGACCATCTTAATGAAAAAGGGTTCGCTGTCGTACAATCGATTGGCCTCGGCCACGGCCATGACAATTCCAGTAAGTGTCACCGTCCCCAGGCCGATCATGGTCCAAGGCGAGGTATCGAGCGCGATCTCCACGACAGTCTGATCTTTCAGACCGCGGCCCAGCAGCCGGAAGCTCAATACGGCGATGGATCCCAAGAGGAGCGTCAGTCCCAATAAGTGGACCACTTCGAGAGCGGCAAAGGCCCAGGTGGAGTCGCGAATCAGAGTGGCTAAGGCACAATGATCGAACCACCGAAATATCGCGTGAACGTTCATCCGCTGTCTCCTTATCTTACGTTCGTAGCCGTCGCTGACTTCAGACCGCCCGCAGTCGCTTATTTCAGACCGTATGCGGTCCAGCGTCCAAAGCCGATGACTGCCGCCCAACTGATCAGCGAGCACCATCCGGCCAGTTTTGCTCCCGCTGGAAGCTCTTTCTTGCCGTCCCAGGTGTCCATCGTGGGGACGTACTTGACCTCGTAATACGCGGCATTCAAACCCGCGATCACCAGAAACACCAATTTCCAGCGAAAGGTCGGACTGCGATAGAGCTTTTCGGCCTCAGCCCAAAAGAGCAGCGCTCCGGTCACCACCATAATTCCGAATCCGGTCATGTACAAGGACTTCAAACGGCGCATGATGTGCGCAGGCATGACACGCCCCATCCCCAGACCCGTGAGCCGCAAATCCAATAGGACGATCACACCCGCCGATATGGCAAGTCCCAGCACATGGAACGATTCGATCACCGGAAAAACAATCTGCGACTCGCGGATAGCCGTGCCAATTTCCGAATCCTGAATGAGCTGGCAGATTTCGTAGAGGGACATAGGTGAAGTCTTCTGAGTGGGGCGCCGGACGTACCGTGTCTAAAAATACGCCTTCAAACAATATACACGCAGCGCGGGGGCGGACAGCAACCCGGCGGAAGGATCCTCGACTCGCGCGCCGCCCGCGCAAATAAAAAAAGCCCACGGGACCCGAACTCGCTTATTAACCCAAGCTCGGGAGCCACGCAGGCTTTCAGACTTGTTCAGTCTCAGGCTTCTGTTGCGGGAAGCTGCTTAGTCGAAGCTGCCGCCCCACTTCCAGCCATCCGAAGGACGGGTGATGTTGACCATACGCAGGCGATGATCTTCGGGATTGCGTCCCGGATTGCCCACGATGATCACTTGGTCGCCCGGCTTCAGCGTGTCACGCGTGACGCCCTGGCGGCCCAACTGACCACCGGCGCCCCATTCCACGGCCCAGCGCACGACTTCACCCTTATCGTCCTTGGCTTCCACCTGGACAAACGAGTGCGGGTTGCGGAACAGGAACTGGACCAGCTTCCCTTCCACCTTCTGGGTCTTGTCTTCGAAATACGTCGCCGCGAAAGAGTGGTGGGCATAGGCCCGGCCACCAGAAACCACCGCCGCTGCGGCGATCACCAAGGCAAGCATTGCACGCTTCATAAAGTATCGTTCCTCTCCTAAGGAAGGCGCGATGCCGCGCTTCCGAAAATGAGCATATCACGGCGAGGGCCCCGCGCAACAGGGGAACGGTCGGAATCGGGTCAGTGACGGAATTAGTACCCCCATTTGAATAACTTGCACGGAGCGAGCGACTTGGCCCGCATCGGCCTTTCTACGGGGACGATGGCGCCCGAAATGCCGCATTCGGGCTGGTTGCGGCACGTCCGCAACGATATCAATGTGATATGCTCTCTCAGGATCCCTTGCTCGTGAGTAGCCGTCCACAGCCCAATCCATCGCGCCCCGCCGAGACGCTTCCCCGCCCGGCCATGACAGCAAAATCTCGCGCCATGGCCGTGGTCCGTGTGGCCTCCGGCAACTTCCTGGAGATGTACGATTTCATGGTCTTCGGCTACTACGCCGCAGGCATCGGTCGCGCCTTCTTCCCGGCACAGAGCGAATACGCATCCTTGATGCTCTCGTTCATGACCTTTGGCACCGGATATCTCATGCGCCCTCTCGGAGCGATCATTCTGGGCGCCTATATCGATCAGCACGGGCGGCGCAAAGGACTCCTGCTCACGTTCGGCATGATGGCCTTCGGAACGCTGGCCATCGGCTGCATGCCCGGTTACGAATCCATCGGGATGCTGGCGCCGATCCTCGTCGTCTTCTCTCGCCTCATTCAAGGTCTGTCGGCGGGCGTGGAACTGGGCGGAGCCAGCGTCTATCTCGCGGAAATCGCCACGCCCGGGCGTCGCGGATTCTACACGGCGTGGCAGTCCGGAAGCCAGCAGGTCGCGGTGATGTTCGCCGCCGTGCTGGGCTTGATCCTTTCTCGCGTCCTGCGTCCTGAAGAGATGGCCGGATGGGGCTGGCGCGTGCCCCTGCTTCTCGGCTCGCTCATGATTCCCTTTGTCGTCATGATGCGGCGCTCGCTGCAAGAAACCGACGAATTCCTGGCGCGCAAACATCATCCCGGCGTGCGGGAGATCCTGAGCACAGTCGCCTCCAACTGGCGCTTGGTGATCCTCGGCATGATGCTTTCCACCATGACCACGGTGACGTTTTACGTAATTACCGCCTATATGCCGACCTACGGCACGAGCGTGCTGAAGCTCTCCACCACAACCAGCATGCTGGTGACGCTCATCGTTGGATTTTCCAACTTCATCACCGTGCCTTCTGGCGGCGCGGCATCGGATAGGTTCGGGCGTCGCCGCATGCTGGCGACGTTTTCCATCGCTGCACTTCTGACTGCCTATCCTGCGCTGCTGTGGCTGGTCCGCGCTCCATCCTTTGGAAGGCTGGTGATAGTGGCGGTGTGGTTCTCCATCATCTTCGGCGGATATAACGGATCGATGGTCGCGCTACTCACGGAAATCATGCCGGCGAAGATTCGCGCCTCGGGATTTTCGCTGGCGTTCAGTTTAGCGGCCGGATTGTTTGGCGGATTCACGCCCGCCGTATCGACATACTTAATCCACGTCACCGGCAATCGTGCCATGCCGGGACTGTGGCTCTCGTTCGCCGCGCTGCTTGGCTTGATCGCAACGGCGCTGGTTTCCACTAGCGATCAGACGTCGACAGCATCCGCATTTGGAGTGCCGAGCACTAATCGCGCGACCGAACAAGTGGCTTCGTCCTAATTCCTGAATACGCCTACTGCGGGGGGCCACCACGACCGGGGCCTGCACCTGGCCCTGCACCCGGAGGTCTGTCTCCAGGAGGTCCGCCGCGTCCACCTGCTCCACCTCCCGGAGGACCACCTCCGGGACCGCCCCCAGGGCCGCCCGCGCCAGGAGGAGGACCTCCGCGCGAGCCGCAATTGCGCGTGCATTTGTCGATGATGATGAAGTCCGCTTTCATCTTCTTGCGGAATTCCGGATACATGGTTTCGGCACCGCCGAGGGACGCGTAAACCGGGATGTGATATCCCTTGGCCATTTCATCCGTGAAAGGATTCTTGCCGGGCAGGTAGTGCGGCACCACGCCTTCTTCCACGCCTTCGTATCCTTGCACGCACGGCCCGTCGAGAAGTTCAACATTGTTGCGGCTGCGGCGGAACGTCCGCGACCAGTACAGCGGCTCCGACAAATAGACCGAATCTTCCAGCATCGCGGCCAGCGTCAGCAAATCGTCGTGCAGAATATAGTGGATGGTCATCGTCGCCTGGTCACTGTGCGGAGCGCCGTTGCGGCGGATGAAGCCGGACTTCATGTGCGTGGTGTAGCTGACCAGCGTGTCGCCTTCCCATTGGCCGGTTGTAAAACCGGTCTTATCGTGCGGCGCGGAAGCCGAAGCCTGCGGACGCCCATCAAGCCAGATCGTCATCGGCGAGCGATCTTCCCAGCCGGCCAGCACCCAAGCGGTGGTCTTCCCGTCCTTGCCGGCCTGCTTGAGGATCTTCAATCCGAAGGGTCCTCCGAACAGCTGCGTCTGCGTATAAAACGAACATACGCGCTCGGGAATCGAAATCTGGGACTGCGAATAGCTCAATCCTCTTTCACGCCCCGCTTCGTTGTACGGGATGCCCGTGAAATCGGTCAGCAACAGGATATCGTCGCCCATTGCGGTACTGGCCCACGATCCGGATAGATCGACTTCGGCGCGCGCGGGCTGTGCGACAAACGACACGGCCATCAAAAGCGCCGGCAAAACTACAGGCATATGGATCTTCATACGTTTATTGATCCTCATCGCTAATTTTCCGAACCTACCATTTGGCCGAACACGCGCTCGGGTCCCACCCTGCGCCATCGGCCTGCTTCTTAAAATGCACACTGCCGGCAAAGGGCCCCGCCAGATACGTCGGATCGTCCACGCTACTCGTCAGCACGATCCGCTGCACGCCACTCTTTTCTTTGACCACATCGTAGTACTCCGTGAGCACTGCGTTCGCGCTATACGGGACTCCGTTGCGACGGAGGTAGCCCGGGCGCATGTGCGTCGTAACCACCTTCAAACCGCCCGATCCCGACGTATCCCACGACGCCACCGAATCGCCCTGCCACGTGGGCTCTCCGCCCGGAGCTTTCCAATCGCCGAAGTGAAAGATCCTGGTCTGCGTTCCGGCGTCGATATCGATGCGCAGTGTTTTGTCGTCCGGCTTGGTGATGTGCAAACGTCCGGGCACGCGCATGATTCCGGCGGCACCGAAGGATTTGCACTGCTCGCCCGCGGCTTCGTCTTTCGCCGGATCCCAAGCGTCGGCGATCTTCGTCGCGGCCGGCGTCATCCGCACGCCGAAGTAATCGCCTCGGGGTGGCAGCACCATGCGGAAGCGCCAATCCAGTGTGGTCACCACCGAAACCCAGTAACCTGTCAGATCGACCGGCGTCGCTGCCTTCGCGGCCATTGCCGTTCCTTGCCCGAAGCCCGGCGTCTGAATCGCCAGCAAACCCGCGAGCGCGGCCATGAAAAGCCGTGTGCTTTGTTTCTGAAACACGTTGCGTTTCTCCATGATGAAAGCGTTTGAGTTCGTTCTCATGCCGCGTTCCTTATTTCGCCGTCAAGTTCTTATACAGGGCTTCGATGAACGCGTTGGTACTGCCGGGCACTGTCCCGTATTGCGTTTCATAGGCCTTGGCGGGCCTGGCAGCCTTGATCTGATCGAGGGTCTTTCCCTGCTTGATCAAGTCCTGTACGTTGTCCCGAACGATGACGACCATGTCGCGATAATCCACCACGTCAATCTGATCGCAGATGCGGCCGTGACCGGAAATCACATACGTACCGCCTTCCTGATTCACCAGCGGGATCGAAGTAATCGCGATCTGCATCAAGCGATTGAGCGCCGCGATTTCGCCCTGCACCGTGCCGCCGTGCGCCAGATCGATACGCGGGAACTGCGTGGTATCCAGAACGTCGCCGGCCATCACCACATCCGAACCGCGAAAGAACACAAAGCTATCGGCGTCGGAATGCGCGTCGGGCTGCCGTAGGATCTCAATGCCCTCATGGTTCAAATAGATCGCCTTGCGGTCTTGAAAGAACGCTTCGGTCGGCCAGCCCTCGGACGGAAACGCGGGCGCGCTGCCCACCGCTTCGCTCATCCGGCTCAAGACTTGATCGGGAGCTAGAATCGCAGCCGCTCCACCGTTCGTCATCGACTTGGCCATCTCCGACCGGGGACCACTGACATCAAAGAATGTCTTCCCCGCTTTGGCGACCTTCGCATTGCCGCCGACGTGATCGGCATCGGCGTTCGTATTGATGATGTAGCGGATTGGCTTGTCAGTGATCTTCTTCACCGCGGCGATCACTTGATCGGCCCTATCGGCGCGCCCAGCATCCACCAACACGACGCCATCGGAGCCGACCTGCACTCCGATATTGCCACCCGCGCCACCAATCATGTAAAAATTCGGGCGCAGTTGAACCGTTTCGAGCGCAGTGCCACCACTCTGCGCCATCGTCATAACGGAGCAGGCGCAGGCGGCGAACATTACCGCGCCCCACTTGGTCCGGACTTTCCTACGGGTCATGCTCCGAAACTGAATCGAATCGAGAAGGAACTTCACGGGTTCTTCTACTCCCCTATCCGCGCGTTCGCGGATTCTAAGGCCTCAAACATCCATCTAACAGCATACTGATACCACGTAAAGAGTTTGTAGAAAACACCCCCGGAAATTGTTAAGGGAATGTAAGCCGCCCCACTTTCAGGAGCACGGTCAGAACGTAAATCGGATTCCACCCCATGCCCCGAAAGGTGCCCCGGGCGCGTAAAACGTCGCGTGGATCAGTGGAAAATTTCCATTCACTGCCGGGAGTGGACGCGCGAGAAACGTCCCAGCGGTGGTGAATCCCGTGACCGCCAACTGCGCTGCCGTGTAATAGTGATGATCCAGCAGATTCTTGATCTCGCCGAACACCTGCACGCGCTTGGCGAGCTGATAGTGCGCCCCCAGGTTCACAACACCGTAGCCGGGCGACGTCCCCGGACCCAAGTAATACAAGCCGTCAGCCTGACTCAAATTATTTTCGTTGCCACGCGCGAAGGAGCTTGAAAGCGCCGTGAAATCGACGTCCAGAGAGAGCTTCTTGCCGATCTGCGCATCCGCAAAAGCCTTGAACATGTGTTGGGGGATCAAGGGAATTCGATCACCCGGCTGGATCTGCACAACGCCGCCAAATCCCCGCGAACCCGCGAGCGCAGCGTCATTCGTGCTGTTGCTCGATCCATCAACCTCTTCCGCCGTTTGATACGTCGCGCGCACGAACGTGTAGTTCCCGCCGAGCGTCACCCGCTTGATGCGTCCGCCGACGTGCACTTCCGCGCCTTGGCGCAGCGTCTGCCCAAAGTTCTTGAAATACCCATTGCCGGTTTGCTGCGAGGCGACGAACAAAAGATCGTTGTGATTTTCGCCACGGAACCATCCGGCACTCCAGTTGAAATCCTTCTCACGACCTCCGCGCACTCCGGCTTCGAACGTCCGCGTGACCACCTGATCGAGCGCCGGATCGCTCGTCACCGCATTCGGCAAACTGCAGGGATTGTTCGGATCTGCGCACCCCAGCTCGATCGACGTCGGCGCGCGGCTGCTTTCGCTATAGCTCGCATACGCCGTGAAATCGGAGAACGGATTAAACGTCACGCCCACCGCCGGATTCAGGCGTCCAAACACATATTGCCCGTCGAGCGATCCGGGCCCTCCGCCGGGATCAATGCGATCGCGATTGTCGATCGTCGTGCGATTATAGCGACCCGAAAGCGTGACGCTCCAGGCCTTGCTCAAGGTCAAGGTATCGGTCGCGTACAAACCCCAGGTTTGCGGCAGGCCGTGCAGGTTCACGCGCGAATCCACGGGCGTGCCATCGGAACTGGTGCTGCCGTCGGCGAACGCGTTCACCGGCGTCATCGTGCGATCCGCATTGATGTAGGCAAATTGTGCGGTTTGGATAAACGTCAAGCTGCTGCGATCCCACGCGGCGCCCGCCGTGAATTGATTGCGATGCCCGCGCGGATTTGCGATCCACGTAAACTGTCCCGACAAGCCATAGTTATTCTGCCGCGCGAACGTGTTGGCGATGATGCCGTCGCAGTAGGACGAAGGATCGGCCAATCGCAGCGCCTGCGCAATGCAACGCCAGTAGGGAAATGGGGTGTTCGCGGCAGTCGCACCGCTCGTGGGATATCCCGTGTAGCCCGCGGCTTTCAGCGCCGCTTGATCCGACGCCGACGGCTGATACACCGATTGATCCAGCGAATTCGTATTGAGATTCGTATTCACCGTATCGGCGCGGATGTAGCGATAGTATGCGTTGCCGGAAAACGTCAAAGCATTCGACAACGCGTGGCGTGCGCTCAGATTGAACGACGGCGAATGGTTGCCTGTGATGTCGCCCAGCGTGTAGGCGCTCGTGTAATCCTTCGACAGCAACTGCGCCTGCTGTAACCCATTGCCAATCAGCGTATTTCCCGCGTAGGCAAAACTCAGCGCAATAGCAGTCGTCGCGCTCTGGTGGCCGATCTTGCTGAACACTTGCCGCACATCCGACGGCGACGATACGCGCCATCCGTCCTCATGGAAAAGGTTCCCTGCGAAATACCAGTGCAAGCCTTGCCGCCACGCGGGCCCGCTGGAGGAACTGCCGCCGTGCTCGAATTCCACTGCGCGCCTTCCAAAGCTGCCACCGCTCGCCGCGATGGATGTACCGGGCGCGCTGTGGCCGTCTTTTGTTTCTACCGATAGCGCTCCGCCCAGCGTGTTCAACCCGAACACGGGATTCGAGCCCGGGATCAGCGCAATATCGGCAATCGCAATTTTCGGGATAAGATCCCAACTCACCACGTCGCCAAAGGGTTGATTCTGGCGCACGCCGTCCACGTACACCGAAATCCCCTGCGGCGTTCCCAACAACGGCGATGCCGTGTAGCCGCGAAAATTCACATCCGGCTGAAATGGATTCCCCTGATTCTCATTGACATTGACGCCGCCCAGCCGCCGATTGAGCACATCGGAAAGATCGAGCGAGCCGCTCTGGTCCAGCTCGCGCGCGCTCAACGTCTGCACCGGCGCGGCAATTTGATCGATCGGTAAATCTGTTCCCGGAAGTGGCGTGGCGGAAACAACGTCCACGGCGGAGACCTGTGTCGCCAACTCCAGCGTGATCGATTGCGAGAGCGACGCTCCTGGCGCGATGTCCACAAACGAAAGCTCCGTCGCAAAGCCGGTCTTCGATAGCTCCAGACGATAGCGACCTGGAGTCAAATTCGAAAATATGTACGATCCCTGCGCATCGGTTTGGAATATGCGATCCCGGCCCACGCCGCTCAGCAACCCGGAGGATTGCATCGCCGCACCCGATGGATCTTTCACCTGCACGCTGAGTTGTCCTACATTCGCACCGACTGGCGTGTTCTGAGCAAGGGCCATCGCACACCCTACGAGCGCGAAGACCACACACGACAAGACTCGTCCGCCACCAAACTGCATCCTGAGCATTATCCCAACTTCGCCCTTCTTGCCGCGCGCCGACCGATCCGATAGGATGATGCTCCGGGGGGCTTCTCGATGGCGATGTGGCAAGTGTGCGTGGTATTGGCCTTCATTCCCGTGTGCGCGGGCGGGCAGTGGCTGCAATATCCCACGGTGGGAGTGCCGCGCACGGCCGATGGCAAACCCAACTTGTCCGCACCCGCGCCGCGAACCGCCGACGGCAAGCCCGATCTGTCCGGCATTTGGGAAGACGATACAGGCAAGCCTCCCGGAACATGCATCGCAGGAGAATGCGCAGGCGATTCCACCAAGGGCACAAACCCTCTCGCGAGCAACGTAGGCTGGGTGAATTTCGGCGCGCGGCTTCCCGAGGGATTGCCATATCAGCCATGGGCGGCCGAGGCCGTGAAACAAGCGAAGGCCAATTTCGGCATCGACGATCCGCCCACGCATTGCAAGCCGCTCGGGACGCCGCGCATGCTCGTCGATCCCTTTTACCGAAAGTTCGTGCAGACTCCGAAACTCCTCCTAGTCCTCAACGAGCGCGACGCAGGATACCGCCAGATCTTCACCGATGG
>CAITIX010000298.1 GCA_903892565.1 uncultured Acidobacteriia bacterium | reverse complement strand
GGGTCCCTCGTACCAGCGCTGTTGGAGAAAGATTTCGTCGATCACTTTCGCGGCTTCGATCAACTTCTTCAGCGCCTGTTGGTCGCCCTTCGACAAATGCGATGTGTCCACCTTCAACTCCACCGGAGCGAAGCGGGCCATCATGCGATTCAATTCGGCAAGGTCGGGCGTGGCGGCAGGAAGAGTCATCGAAATAGAAGTCAGGAGAAGCGCAAGCGATGTCAAGCGCATGAGACAAGAATAGCTTGAGGAAGATTCGCGGATGTGGGGCGGCCCTTCAGCAGCGCTGCGCCAAAGCCCTGCCACCCGGACCACGAAGTGTGAAAAAACTATAGGAGGGGAGGATTCATGGCCGACGGACGCGAGGAACGAGAAGAACAAAAAAAGAGGATGGAGCAGGAGAAGCTAGAGCAAGAGAAGATGGGGAAACGCCAAGACTGGCTGGAGCGCGCCTCTCCCGATGAGTGGGAGCCGGAGCGGGCAGACTCCTAACGCACTCGGGATGCCCAAGTTGCGCGAACCGCTATGTCAATACATAATGTAAGTACTGGATGATGCGGTTCACGTGGGATGCCAGGAAGAATCGGCAGAACGTGGATAGACATGGCATTGCCTTCGAAGATGCGGTGCGCATTTTTGAAGGGCCGACTTTGGAACGAGCGGACGATCACTATGACTATGGCGAGATGCGTGTCTATGCGATTGGCGTAGTGAATGGAATCGAAATGACTGTGATCTACACGGATCGGCCGGGTAGTGAACGTCGCATCATTTCGGCGTGGAAGGCGGAGAAACATGAGCGTGAAGCGTACTGGAAGAACATCCTCTAAGGTTCACACCAATAAGGCACAGACCGATTGGAAACGTGTGCGTGCGTTGAAGGATGGCGACATCCGAAAAGCGGTCGCATCCGATGCGGACGCGCACGGTACGACGCCCGAGTTTTGGGCCAATGCGAAAGTCGTGCTGCCGCAGCCGAAGCAGCCGATCACCATTCGCCTGGACGCGGATTTGTTAACGTGG
The DNA here is from genome assembly GCA_903892565.1 of uncultured Acidobacteriia bacterium. Lineage (GTDB taxonomy): Bacteria > Acidobacteriota > Terriglobia > Bryobacterales > Bryobacteraceae > Palsa-187. The sequence continues at coordinate 4,989 of CAITIX010000298.1, read as the reverse complement.
CTGCGCTCGCAAAAGGGTTACCAGACGCGAATCAACGCGGTGTTGCGGACCTTCATGCAAGCAAGCCGTCGGCGAGCGGGATAGAGTAGCGGCACAGGATCGTTCCACACTGCGCGACTGATCGTTACTATCGGATCGGGATGCGCACTCCTACCGGCCACCGGACACGTCGAGGATCGTTCCGGTAATGTACGACGCCTCTTCAGAAGTGAGCCAGAGAATGGCGTTGGCAACCTCTTCTGGTTGCCCGCCCCGCCGCATGGGAACTAGTGCCTTGACCCGATCAACACGTTGAGGTTCCCCTCCTTTGGCGTGCAATTCCGTGTAGATGCAACCCGGTCGCACGGAGTTCACGCGGATGCCTTCCTGCGCAACTTCAGCCGCCAAACCAACGGTGAATGTCTCGATAGCCCCCTTGCTGGCTGCGTAGTCCACGTATTCGCCCGGCGATCCGTACTTCGCGGCACCTGACGATACGTTGACGATTGTCCCGCCGCGGCCTCCGTGTCGCGTGGACATCCGCCTCACAGCCTCGCGGGCGCAAATCATAGAACCGAGAACATTGACGGAAAAGATCCGTTCCATCCGCGCCGCGTCCATAGCGTCAAGGCGCATTTGCGGCTCAAGAGCTGCTGCGTTGTTGATCAGAGCCGACACTTTGCCCAAAGCCGAATCAACCTGCCTAAAAAGCGCCAAGACGTCCGCCTCAGAACTGATATCCGCTTGAACCGCTATGGCACGGCCGCCAGTGATTGTAATATCGTGAACCACTTGCTCGGCCGCGTCATGACCACGCTGAAAGTTGATGCAGACCGCGTATCCACGCGACGCTGCCAGCTTCGCCGTGGCAGCGCCAATTCCGCGTGAACCTCCGGTGATGATCATGACGGGCAATTGATTCATCCCTGCAAACCCTCGGCGAAGGTGGGCCCTTCCCAATCTGGCAGACTTTCTAGCAACTCGTCCCATCGATCGAAGCGCCGCAGCGCCGCGATCACGGTCGGATGCGGAGCGGAAAGGATTTCTGGAAAGGTACGCTCGTCCGGAAGGTTGGGTCGGTAAGCAAGCCGTTCGACAGGTGGGCAAAACTGAGCATCGATGCCGTTCCTGTTGCCCCGAGAGTCAACCCTATACCATCCGTATTCTGGTAGGTGGACTGCGTTAAATCCATGCAGCGAAAACAGTGCACCATTGTCGTCAACGCTCAGCCGCTGATAACAAAAGCCGGCAGGAATTCCATTTGCTCGGAGAAGAGCTGCCAAAAGATGGCTCTTGGCGTAGCAGTACCCGGTTCCGTGGGCCATCGCTTCAGATGCTGTGCAAGTCACAGGATTCCGTCGATAGTCGGAACTGTGCTGAATGTTATCGCGCACCCACTCAAAACACCGCTTCGCAGTCTGGACGGGATTGCCAACGCCGGCGGAGAGATCATTCGCCTGGGCGCGGATTTCCGGGTCGTACCAATCAATGATCACTGTTGTTTCAAGAAACCGCGCGAACATGATTACTCTGAGTGTAAAGGCTTTTGCTGTGTGACAGGGCGGTGTTGAGGAATTGCCCACCTCGCGCGTGTCCGGGGACTTGCTGCAGCAGTTTCCCCCGATAGGCTCGGGGCCGCCGCGTACTGAGGGTGATTCGCTACCATAGAAGTTCACCCCGTAAATCAAAATGAAACTCAATAGCTACACCATCACCCAAGGTCCGAATCGCGCCCCGGCGCGCGCCATGCTCAAAGCCATCGGCTTCACCGATGAGGATTTGAAGAAGCCGATCATCGGCGTCGCCAATACTTGGATCGAAACCATGCCGTGCAATTACAACTTGCGCGAACTGGCCGAGCACGTCAAGGCTGGCATCCGCGCTGCGGGCGGCACGCCCATGGAATACAACACCATCGCCATCAGCGACGGTGTGACCATGGGTACCGAGGGCATGAAGGCGTCGCTCGTGAGCCGCGATCTGATTGCCGACTCTATTGAATTGGTCGCCCGCGGACACATGTTCGATGGCGTGGTGGCGCTTGTCGCGTGCGATAAGACGATTCCCGGCGCGGCCATGGCCCTGCTGCGGCTGAACATCCCGGGCGTGATCATGTACGGCGGGACCATCATGCCGGGCCATTACAAGGGTCGCGATTTGACGGTGCTCGACGTGTTCGAAGCCGTGGGCGCGAACGCGGCCGGCAAAATGTCCGACGAAGAGTTTCTCGCAATCGAGAACGCGGCGTGCCCAGGAGCCGGAGCCTGCGGAGGCCAGTACACGGCCAACACCATGGCCACGGTGATGGAAATGATCGGCTTATCACCAATGAATACCGCTTCCGTTCCTCAAGTGGACCCGCGCAAGCATCAAGTGGCGTTCCGCTGCGGCGAAGTCATCATGGACGCGGTAAAGAACGAGCGCAAGGCGCGCGATATCGCCACGCGCACGGCGTTTGAAAATGCAATTGCTTCTGTAGCCGCCACGGGCGGCTCTACCAATGCCGTGCTGCACTTGCTAGCGATGGCTCGCGAAGCCGGAGTCGACCTCAAGATCGACGATTTCCAAACCATCAGTGCGCGTACGCCGTTGCTTGTCGATCTGAAGCCCGGCGGCAAGTACGTCGCCTATGACGTCGACAAAGCGGGCGGCTGGCCTGTGGTCGCCAAGCGCTTAGCGGATGGCGGATATGTCGATGGCTCGGCCATGACGGTGACCGGCAAGACGTTCGCCGAGGAAGCATCCGTGGCGAAGGAAACGCCGGGGCAGGAAGTGATCCGGGCGCTGAACAATCCTATTAAGAAATCGGGCGGCCTCGTGATCCTCAAAGGCAATCTCGCGACCGAAGGCTGCGTCATCAAAGTCGCTGGCACGGATCGCAAGGAGCATCGCGGACCGGCTCGCGTGTTCGATCGCGAAGAAGACGGCATGAAAGCAGTGACGAGCGGCGCGATCAAGCCCGGCGACGTGATCGTGATTCGTTACGAAGGTCCGCGAGGCGGCCCCGGAATGCGCGAGATGTTGGGCGTGACGGGCGCGATCGCCGGCGCGGGCTTGGTGGATTCAGTGGCTCTGATGACCGATGGCCGTTTTAGCGGCGCGACGCGCGGATTTTCGGTTGGCCACGTGGCTCCCGAGGCGGCAGTCGGTGGGACGATTGCGCTGGTGCGCGATGGAGATTCCATCGCGATCAACGTAGAGACTCGTACGATCGAACTCGAAGTCAGCGCCGAGGAACTCGCCAAGCGCAAAGCCGAGTGGAAAACTCCGGCGCTGAAATACACCACGGGCGTGTTCAGCAAGTACGTGAAGCTAGTAGGCTCGGCATCAGAAGGCGCGGTTACCGGACAGTAATTGGCCGGGGATCGTTCCCTGCTATTCTGAGGGCGTATGGGCGCCAAAGTCGGAATTTCGGTGAGCGAGTACCTGCACACCAGCTATCCGGATCTCGACCGGGAATACCGGGACGGCGTACTTGTGGAGCGTAGCTTGCCCGATTATTTGCACGGGAGGACGCAAATCCTCCTCGGCGTGTTCTTCGAGGCATTGCGCAGGCGGTTATCGCTTTTCGCGTCCAGTGAGACGCGCCTGAAGCTGCGCGATGGTCTATTTCTGATCCCGGATGTATCCGTTTTCTGGCCGTCGGCTCCGATTGTCGGAGTCCCAGAAACTCCCCCGCTGATTGCGATCGAGATTTTATCGCCTGACGACCGCATGAGCGCCGTGCTGGAAAAACTCGATGAGTTTCACAAGTGGGGTGTAGCGCACGTGTGGTTGGTAGATCCGCATGCACGCCGGATGTATGCTTATCACGCGGCGGGACTAGTGGAAACCGAAGTCCTCCGCATTCCGCGGATGGGCGTCGAGATTACGGCCAGCGATATTTTCGAATAGACGGATTTTAGAAAAGCGCCTGCTTACCCGAGCTGCGCGTCGAGCATCTTCTTCATGTCGGGCTTGCCGATCGCGCCGACGCGCTGATCCACTACTTTGCCGCCCTTGAACAAGAGCAGCGTCGGGATGCCGCGGATCTGGTAACGGGCAGCCGTGCCCTGGTTATCGTCCGTGTTCAGCTTGCCGACCTTCACCTTACCGGCGTATTCATCGGCGACGGCGTCCACCGTCGGGCCCATCGCGCGGCAAGGTCCGCACCAGGGAGCCCAGAAGTCCACGAGAACGGGGACCTCCGAGTTGATGACGTCTTGATCGAAGGCGCTGTCGGTGAAGTTGAGGGTGTTGGTGCCGGCCATGATGTTTCCTTTTATCTCCGTGGCGTTGTTGGGAATGCCAATACTAATGATGCTGGATGAAGCGGTCTGGATGCAAGTTTGACAGCAAGTTTGAGTGGCCAGGCGTTAGATTTGTGGCTTGGCCCATATCCCACGCGGAGCACCCGGAGGGTGCGTATCTACCGGAGAGCGCCCAATGGGCGCGTATTTATAGGCTGCGATAGAGCTTTTGGTACTCCAACGCCGATGCGTCCCAGGAGAAGTTCTTGCGCATGCCGCGCTGCATGCGCTCCTTCCACAGCTTTTGATCCTTCCAGGCCACGAGCGCCGCGCGAATCGCCGCGAGCAGATCCTCCGGCGTGTGGCGCGCGAACTTGAAGCCAATGGATTCATCGACCGTGTCGTCCAGGCCCCCTGTCGCGCGAACAATCGGCACAGAGCCGTAATGGAGCGCGTAAATCTGGCCCAACCCGCAAGGTTCATAGAGGCTCGGCATGAGGAACATATCGGACCCTGCGATGATGCGGTGCGAAAGGCCGTGGTCGTAGCCAATCTCCACCGCGAAGTGCTCCGGATGCGCGCGCGCGAGATGGCGAAAGCTCTCTTCAATGGGCGGTTCGCCGGAGCCCAACGCGACCAGAGTGAACTCTTCGGTCGCCGCAAGCTCGGCGGCAATGGGAAACAGCAGGTCAAATCCTTTTTGATAGACGAAACGGGAAACGATCCCGATCACCGGACGCGAGGCCTCCACCGGCAGATCGAATTCCTCCAGCAGCGCCTG
>CAITIX010000297.1 GCA_903892565.1 uncultured Acidobacteriia bacterium | reverse complement strand
GGTATCGATGACGTGGATAACTCCGTTGTCACAAACGATGTCGGTCTTGGTGACGTTCGCGTTATCAATCATCACGGCACCGCCGCTCGCCATCACCATCACCGATGCGCCTTCGACGGTCTTGGCGCCCTTCAACTTCACGACGTCGGCTGCCATCACCTTGCCCGAAACGACGTGATACAGCAAGATGTCCTTCAGCTTTGCCGTATCTTTCAAAAGCGCATCCAGGGTCCCTGGAGGCAACTTCGCAAAGGCTTCATCGGTGGGCGCGAACACGGTAAACGGCCCAGGTCCCTTGAGCGTGTCCACCAGTCCGGCCGCCTTTACAGCGGCAACCAACGTGTTGAAATGTCCGGCGACAGCAGTGTCGACGATGTCGGCCGCCGATGCGACCGATCCGAAAGCAAGCGCTCCTGCGAGCAAAACAGTCATTCTGAATTTCATTTGTGTTCCTCTTTCTGTTTTCCAGTTACCGTGTCCAGTTGCGGGTTTTATTCCCGGCTTTGCCCCATCGCGTCTCTTTTTGTGCGCTTTTCGCATCGGGCATGGTTTAATCCTAAGGAAAATGTGTTTTACTGTAAAGAACATTTGGAATCTGCCTTTCGTGTGGCGATAAATCCCCCAGACAACAGGCATTGAGAGGAAAACGATCTTTTCTATGGCGTCGGCAACGATTACTGCGGAACTCAATAAATATGGCATCGGGAGCAAGCTGCGCCGGCTGCGATTGCGCAAGAGCATGGGATTGCTTGACTTAAGCAAGCACACGGGACTGTCTCCGGGGCTGCTTTCGAAACTCGAACGCGACGTGATGCACCCTACGCTGCCGACCCTCGCGCGTATCGCCATGGTGTTCAGCGTCGGTCTGGAATATTTTTTCAATTCCGAGCCGAAATCCGTGCTGGAAATCGTACGTAAGAAAGACCGCCTGCGTTTTCCGGATTCCCCTGACACAGATGCGATTGCCTACTATTTCGAGAGCCTGGACTTCCCGGTTCCGAATCGTGCGCTGCACTGTTATCTGGCGGAATTCAACGCGATCGCACCGGAACACAATCGCGCGCATGAACATGCGGGAATCGAATTCATGTACATCCTCTCCGGCAAATTAGAACTGAGCGTGGGAGAAGAGAGCCATGAGCTGGCGGAAGGTGACGCAATCTACTTCGACTCGTCGGTTTCGCACTTGTATTCGCGCATCGGCGTGAAGCCCGCCAAAGCGCTGGTAGTCCTGCTGCCTCCACGGGAATAGAAAAGGATCTCGAATGGTGCATTCATCTTCTGATAAGGGACTTTCCATACCTCGCCCATTCCGCTGCGGCGTATGGCTGAGATGAGCGTATACGGTCCGAACTGGTCGCCTGGCGATAGCGGCATCTGGGTGTCACCGCGAGTTTAGCTGATCAGAAAGCGGTTACATCCTGAGTGACGCGCTATCCGGAAGTTACTTTTTTTTGCAAACCGCTTCGTAGCCGGGTTTGTGGTTCCACGAACCACCGGATTCTCAGGTTGTCCAGTTCCTGGACATCCGCTTGGAATGAAGCCCAAAGACGCCCCAAAACCACTCAAAAACTGTCTTTCCCTACGCAAGTTATGTCCGTGTACCGTAGAG
>CAITIX010000296.1 GCA_903892565.1 uncultured Acidobacteriia bacterium | reverse complement strand
CGCCGCCCGCGCCAATCACCAGCGTTTTCGCTCCCGGTCGCAGGAAATACACGGCACCCGGACCATCGTGATTCAAGGTGCGACGATCTTCCGCTGTTAGGTGATCCCAGTCCTTGTCGGCGAGTGCGGTGGCCGCGTCCGCATCGATCACAATGCTGGTGTATCCGCGATCGGTAGTCACGCCCACGCGCGAAAAACTATTCCAGGCCGCGAACTTTTCCGGCGGCAGCTTTTGTCCCTTGGCGATGCGGACGTCCAGCATATGATATTTGCCGTTCACCACCATCAGCATCACTAGAAGAAGCGCCACCAGCACCGACGCTGCTCGCAAGCGTGCTTGTCCCGCTTGCCGGAACCAAATGGCTCCGCCGATGGCGAAGAAAACTCCGGAGGCGAGAACCGTATTCGGTCCACCGAAAACATTGAGAAACGGGATCAGGATCAGGCACCCGGTTGCGGCTCCCGCAAGATCGAAGAAGTAAGCACGATCCACACGCTCGATGGCTTCTGCAATGGCGCTAGAAACAATGGTTCCCGCGAGCAGAAAGGGCAGGGCACTGGCGAGATAAACAGCGGCAAGCGCGCCGTAGCCAAGGTCCGCCGGACGCGTCAGAAGAAACCACAGCGATCCCGTCACGCAGAACGCGTTGGCGAGTCCACATGCGCCGAGCTTCTTATAAATGTTCGAGGGCTTTGCGGCGATGACGTACGAAAACACTCCGCCCGCGCCCAGGCCGAACAGCGCGACCGAGATCGCCAGGAACGCGAAGTGGTAATAAAAGACTACTGAGAAAATGCGCGTCAGAGCGAGCTCCAGCATCAGCGTCGCGAGCGTAGTGAAGCCCAGGCCAAGATAGAGCTGCGTCCATCGGACTTGATCCGAGGCAGGGGATGAGGAAGAAATTACGCGGGACAATTCTCTACTGTATCAGGATGCTATTTCGAACCGATTGCGGTAACGGGGTGACGGCGGGCCGCATTCCTCTTGTAGGAGATGTCTGTTGTTGGCGATCTATGGTCCAATAGCAGTCATATGAGCATGGGTTTAAGAAATGTCGCGCGCTTCATCGCGGTCATAGGGTTTGCAGCTACGCTCACCGCGCAGGTTCTCAGTCCACCGGCGGAGACCTCCGCGATGGTGGGCGGCAAGAAGCTTCAGATCAAATACTCGTCTCCTCGCATGCGCGGGCGCAAGATTATGGGTGGACTCGTACCCTTCGGCGAAGTGTGGCGCACCGGCGCCGATAGCGCCACGACCATGTCGACGCAGGCTAATCTCCAAATCGGCGACTTAAAAGTGCCCAAGGGCAACTACACCATTTATACGATCCCGAAGGCCAACGAGTGGACGCTGATCATCAGTAAAGAGATCGGGCAATGGGGCACGGAGTATCACCAGAACATGGATCTTGGACGCACTAAAATGACTGTGAAGACGCTCCCCGCGCCGGTGGAGAATTTCAAGCTGGAAGTAACGTCGCAGGGGGGCAACAACGGCCTGCTGACCATGACCTGGGAGAAGACGCAAGCGTCCGTACCGATTATGGTGATGCCGTAGAAAATGGGGACAGACTACTCTGTCCCGAAAGTCAGTTGTTCGATATTGGAGACGAAAGTGGGTGTGGACAGAGCGGTCGGTCCCCATTTTCTGCCGTGACCGTAATGCCGTAAGCTATTCCGAAGGAGGCCGTCATGTTCAATCGCCGTCGATTCCTGATCGCTGGAATGGGCGCCGCTGCCGTTCCCACCTTTGGCCAGTACAGACTCGCTAGTCCTCCGATGGTCACGCAAGCCATGATCGGCGGCAAACAGGTCGTGGTCCACTATTTCGCGCCTTCCATGCGCGGACGCAAGATTATGGGCGGTTTGGTGCCTTACGGCGAAGTCTGGTGTACGGGCGCGAACTACTGCACGACAATTACTTCGGACGACGCCGGTATTCAGATCGGCCCCATGACGCTGGCTCCCGGGATCTACGCCATTTGGACCTTGCCCAACGAGAAGGAATCGAAGGTCGTCGTCAACAAGAACTCGCACGCCTTCCATTTGGATTACGACGAGTCCGCGGACATCGGCCGCACGGCGATGGATCTAAAGGCTCCGGTTAAAGTTCAGGGCATCGGTGATGATAAGCCTTCAACCGCGATTCATTGATAGAGCGGAGATTAGAAGTCTTCGCATAATTTTTTCGGAAACAGAGCCCGGCTGATCCAATTCCATTCGCTT
>CAITIX010000295.1 GCA_903892565.1 uncultured Acidobacteriia bacterium | reverse complement strand
ATACGCCGCTGCAGCAGAGCCGTGACGTTCGCTCTGCAGAATATCACTTGACCATGTTCACTTCTACGTTACCATGCTCGCGTGAAAGAGATCAGGTTCTACGCCACTGCAACCGGACGTTGTCCCGTGCAAGAGCATTTGGATGACTTGCCTGACAAGACGGTCCAGAAAATTGCCTGGGTGTTGCGCGTGGTACGTGACTTGGACATTGCGCCCGCCAACTATTTCAAGAAGCTGACCAACACCAACGACATATGGGAAGTCCGAGTGGACGTGGGGCGCAACACGTTCCGCTTGCTTGGCTTCTTTGAGGGTCGCGAACTCATCGTACTGACAAACGCCTTTCAAAAGAAGACTCAACAAACACCGCCTGCCGAGATCAAGCTGGCGGAAGAGCGCAAGGCAGATTACCTGCGTCGGAGACAAGCCCATGGATGACCTGGAAAAATACATTGAACTTCGCAAAAAACGGTCGCGTGCGTTCGCAAAAGGCTTTGAGACCGGCTACGATCAATTCAAAATCGGGGTCATGCTTCGAGCCGCCCGCGAAGAAGCCGGATTCACGCAAGACGATATCGCCAAACGCCTGAGCACCAAGAAATCGGCGATCTCCCGAATTGAGAATCATGCCGAAGACATCCGGCTTTCAACGCTGGAGAAATTTGCCGAAGCGATCGGCAAGCGTCTAAGTCTGAAGATAGCCTGAGCGAACCAAGCGATGCACCAGCGGCCGGTCGCAGGAAAGTAAGTGGCCCTGGACAGACGGCCGCCGGTGATCGCCAACGTTCGCAGCAAAACAAATGGCCAGTTGATGCCGCGAAAGACTAAGGGTATCATATGGGCATGAACGCAACTGCCGAACAAGTCATGACGGAAGCGCTAGGGCTTTCGCCTTCCTTACGGGCATTCGTGGCAGAAAGGTTGATCGAGAGCCTGGACATTCCGGATGCTGCGCCGTTGTCGGCCAAGTGGAAGGAAGAAATCCGTGGCCGGTGTGCCGAGTTGGATCGCGGCGCCATAGAACTGCGGAGTGCTGACCAAGTGTTTGCCAAGGCCTATGCAGCGCTAACATGAAGATCGCCCGATTCTATCCGGCCGCTGAAGCCGAAATGATTGCGGCGGCAGCGTACTATGCGGCGCAACAGGCAGAGCTCGGCAGGCGATTTCTTGCGTCTGTGCAGGATGCCATTAACCGCATCTGCGTCAACCCCCGAATCTTCCCCATTGTCGAATCTGACGTTCGCCGCTGCCTGACAAAGATATTTCCCTTCGGCGTACTTTTCCGCGAACAATCGGAAACGATCGTTGTCATGGCTGTCATGCATTTACATCGTGACCCAGACTACTGGAAGCACCGATAGACTGCGAACCAAGCGATGCACCGCGGCCGATTGCTGGAATGTAGGCGTCCTTGGACAGGCGGTCGCGGTGATCGCTGTCGTTCGCAAAGAGATCAATAATAACGTTTGCCGATATTACCGCAACGCGTTATGATTCAGACATGATCAGGTCATTTAAGTGTTCAGAGACCGAGAAGATCTACAGGCGCGAGCTCTCCCGTAAACTGCCGCATGACATCCAGCGGACCGCCATGCGTAAATTGTGGATTATCACTAGGAGAACAACATGAAAAAGATGACACCCGTACACCCCGGAGAGGTGCTGAATGAAGAGTTCCTCGCTCCCATGGAGATCTCTCAGTATCGACTGGCTAAGGACATCAGTGTTCCGGCACGTCGTATCAACGAGATCGTGCACGGCACACGCTCCATTACAGCCGACACGGCGCTTCGTCTCGGACGGTACTTTGGAAATTCCGCCCAGTTCTGGCTGAACCTGCAGAACCATTTCGATCTTGAAGTCCAGCAAGACAAGATCGGGGACCGACTCGATCGCGAAGTGCATGTGCTTGCAGTTGCATGATGCAACGAATGCGGGCGAGCCCAGCGATGCACCCGCGACCGGTCGATGCGGGACTTCAAAAGACGCGGTGGTCACGACACAAGTCTATGTCCGACAGGCTGCTAGCGCTGTTCATGGCGCAGCAAAAGCCATATCATGGTGCAAATTCATGGCACGCATCATCCATCCGGAGCGTCAGAATACACCCGCGGCAGGTATTGGCTGCTCGCAGTGGGGGGTGCGTGGCGCGATTTGCGACAACGCGGCGGCCAAGTTCTGGTCCAGCCTGTTCGACGAAGTGCTGTTTGATTAT
>CAITIX010000294.1 GCA_903892565.1 uncultured Acidobacteriia bacterium | reverse complement strand
TCTCCGGATTTGCGGTTTATCACACCCCCGTCCGGATTTGCGGTTTATCACACCCCCGTGAGGATCGCTATGTTTCGTGTTTGTGGCGATTTGCCGTTGTTGGTTTGATGTTTACCGGAGCGCCTGCGGCCAATATTCACTCGGAGGGATTTAAGGACACCTACGAGTATTCCCGTGGCGCCCAGTCAGCCGGCTCAGGCAAATTACGCTGTAGACGCGTTGGCGCTATTCAAGACATTCACCCGCGATAGCTATTTGACGACGTTCGGCGTCCAGGCTCCGGCTTGGGATCCATCGCGCTCGTCCAAGTTCTGGTTTGATTCCTCCGTGGATGCCACTTCCTCCACGCCGGTCTCTTATACGGTCTTCAACGCTTCCGCCGCAAGTTTCGTACAGTTGACCTTGCCGGCGTCTGTAGCCGCGACGGTGAATCTTCCCGGAGCGCGGAGCTACTCTCCCTATGTGATTGCTCCGACGACGGCCAATCGGGCAGGGGCGCCGATTACGCCGCAATGGTTGAGTATGCAGGCGGATGCCATTCAGTTGATGACGCAATTTGGTGGGTCGGGTTTGATGGATATTGGGGCGATTGGCACCAATCCCGTGCTGTATCCTGCCACGGAGAGTCGCCGGATGTGGACGTTCACTGTGGCCGGGACTCCCCTGAATGCAGGAATGCTACTGGCGGCTCAGAATTTTGCCGGCGTGGGAGCTCCCGGGCATTGGAGTTTTGCGTCTCCTGGAAATCCCTCGTGGGTTTCTACGCCGGCACCTACGGGACTCGATGATACACGCGCCGCAGTGGCTGTGCCCGTGCGTTCGCTCTTGGCCAATGAGAAGCTGGTGCCGTCGCCCTTCGGCCTGGGCAGTGCAACGGTGGTGCGGACAGATTTTGGAGGCACCAGCAGCGCGGGGCAAGGGGACGGTTTTACGGCGGCGGACCGGACGGTTTTGGAGATGATCTATAGTTTGGTTTCGAAGTAGGAATCCCACGTTGGGGTAGGAACGCAAAAAGGGGAGGGCCGAAGCCCTCCCCTTTTCTTTTTACAATTTGCTTCTAGACGTTCTCTACGTTCAGAGGCTTTAGGCCTACTGTCCGAGAGAGTCGCCGATCAGCTGTGACGTACGGGCCAGTCCGCCGAAGTCCATGACGAGACCGAGGTACGACACGGGCGGAACAGCGCCTGTTGCGTTGAACAGGAACGCCAGACCATGGCAATACTGGAAGTTCGCCTGAGTAATCGCGTAACCGGTGAAGCCGGTGTTCACGATGAACGTGGCGTAGCTGCCAGCCAGTGCCTGAGTGTCGGTACCCGGATAGACAGCAGCGACGCTGCTGCTGGTCTGGGCCGTCGCACCCTTGATGGTGCCGAACAGGTAGAGCTGAACCGTACCGCTGGACTGCGCGGCCGTGTAGCCGGGGACAGCCAGTGAGGTGTTGGTGGGATCAGCCGAAGTGTTGGCCACAGCGATACCGGTCACGTAGTTGTTGTCGGAGACAACCCACGGGAACAGGAGGCTGCAGTTGCAACGATTGATGAGGAACAGCGGCGAAGCAGCGCCCGTGGTCTGGACGAAGCGCGGCGTGCCGGCGAACTGGCCGAGCGGAGAGCTGACCTGGTTGCCACCGGGCTGTGCAATGTACGGAGCAAAGGTGTAGGGAGAAACCGTCGCAGAGACGTTCGCCTGCGGCAGAACCGGAACCTTCGCGGTGAGGTTGCCCGCCGGGTAGTAAACGACCGGGTAGATTTTCATCTGTTCGGTCGAGTACGGATCGGAGAACACGATTTCGTAGGTGACCGTCGCGGTGGGTCCCGTCAGATCGACGTAACC